>NZ_JAAHHE010000141.1:0-16315 GCF_010692525.1 Moorena sp. SIO3B2 | reverse complement strand
TTGATTATTGTGTTTTTATTATTGCCTATTGCTTATTGCCTATTGCCTATTGCCTATTGCCTATTACCTATTGCCTATTACCTATTGCCTATTGCCTATTGCCTATTGCCTATTGCCTATTGCCTATTGCCTATTGCCTATTGCCTATTGCCTATTGCCTATTGCCTATTGCCTATTGCCTATTGCCTATTGCCTACTCCCTACTCCCTGCTCCCTACTCCCTGCTCCCCTACATATATTCCTTAAAATCGTCTAAGGGTTCATCAAAATCATCAGGTAATGGTAGAACAAAGGTTCCTTTTAATATACCTGAACGACGTTTATTGCTAGCATATATAAAAACAGGGGCGAAACCGCGCCTATTCTAAATTATCTTGAATTACCAATTCTAAATTCTACATTCTAAATTCTAAATTCTAAATTCTAAATTCTACATTCCCAATTCTAAATTCTACATTCCCAATTCTAAATTCTACATTCTACATTCAGAAACCTTGCTATCCCAAGTAGCAGCCAGAATCGATATGATTGAAGATAGACAACAGCAGCGTAACCTATCTGCTTGCGTGCAACTGTTGGCTGGGGTGAAATTTGATGAACAGTTAATTCAAGCTTATTTTCGGGAGGATATGATGCAAGAGTCAGTAGTTTATCAACGGATTATTCGCCAAGGATTAGAACAGGGATTAGAACAAGGATTAGAACAAGGATTAGAACAGGGAAAGCGCAATGAAGTGAATTTAATTATCCGTCTACTGAACCGTCGCCTAGGTGCAATCAATCCCCAAGTACAAAATCAAATTGAGGAATTATCCTTTGACCAGTTGGAGGATTTAGGAGAAGCGTTGTTAGATTTTGAAACCGAAGTGGATTTGACCAATTGGTTGAACCAGTTTAGGGATAAGTAAGATCCGGTTAGGTGTCGCACTCAGCTATCAGCTATCAGCTATCAGCTATCAGCTATCAGCTATCAGCTATCAGCTATCAGCTATCAGCTATCAGCTTTTTAAGAAAACAAGTAAGCATTCTTTTAATCTTTGTTACGTCAGCTGACGGCTGACGGCTGACGGCTGACGGCTGACGGCTGACGGCTGACGGCTGACGGCTGACGGCTGACGGCTGACGGCTGACGGCTGACGGCTGACGGCTGAATACTTACGGTTAACCACTCACATAGAAATGCTCCCTATTTTATAAAAACTTCACCCAATTGAAAAATGCTATAATTTATCAGGTTCTGCCTCTTGCCTTTCCCTAAGGGATATAGCGCTACGCGCAAGTTAGAAGTAAAAAGTCAGAAGTCAGAAGTAAGCTATGACTAAGTTAGGGTGCCCGTAGCCCATTAGCACCTCAAGTAGCGTGGGCGTAGCGCTTAGGCTGAATACTTAAATTGGCAGTGGCGGAAGATTGGTAAATCCAGGGTGCTTTCAATAAGTCTATTTTTTGAATAACTATTGTAGAGCAGTGGATGGCAATGACTGACAATACATCTGATGCCCAACTCGACTTTCTGTTAGAGGTACTAAAAGCAATTGCTTCCAGTAATGGTAATCAGCAGGTAGTTGAGAAATTACTGGAAGCAAATACAGATAAACTTAATCAGACCTTAGCAGATAAATTGCGGGATTCGGCAACAACTACTCTTGAAGAATTAAAACCAGATCAAGCCACATCCCTAGCAGCAAATATTGTTGAATTTAGCAAAATAGTAGCAAAATTATCCTTGGGTGACAAAGCTAGCAATATAGAAATTGCCATCACTGGCTATGAAGTCGCACTAACTCTTTACACCCGTGAAGATTTTCCGTTTGATTGGGGATTAACTCAAAGGAATCTTGGAAATGCTTACTTTAACAGAATCACAGGTCAGAAAGCAGAAAACCTTGAAATTGCCATCGCTTGTTACCAATTGGCTTTAGAAGTACACACCCATGAAGCTTTTCCGGTTGAATGGGCAAAGATTCAATACAATCTCGGTCTTGCTTACTCTAACAGAATCACAGGTCAGAAGTCGCAAAACCTAGAAGAGGCCATCGCTTGCTACAAATTGGCAGAAGTACGCACCCGTGAAGCTTTTCCTGAAGATTGGGCAAATACTCAATTCAGACTTGGGCTTGCTTACCGTAACCGAATAAAAGGAGAGAAAGCAGAGAATATAGAAGAAGCCATCGCTTGTTACCAAGAAGCTCTTAGAGTCAGAACCTTTGAGGCATTTCCAATTGATTGGGCAATGACACAATATAATCTCGGTAATGCTTACGGTGACCGCATCAAAGGTGAGAAAGCAGAGAATATAGAAGATGCGATCGCTTATTACCAAGAAGCTCTTAGAGTCAGAACCTTTGAGGCTTTTCCTGAAAAATGGGCAAATACACAAAATAATCTCGGAAATGCTCACTCTAACCGAATAAAAGGAGAGAAAGCAGAGAATATAGAAGATGCGATCGCTTGTTACCAAGAAGCTCTTAGAGTCAGAACCTTTGAGGCTTTTCCTGAAAAATGGGCAGATACAAAAAATAATCTCGGAAATGCTTACGGTCACCGCATCATAGGAGAGAAAGCACAGAATATAGAACAAGCGATCGCTTGTTACCAAGAAGCTCTTAGAGTCAGAACCTTTGAGGCTTTTCCTGAAAAATGGGCAGATACAAAAAATAATCTCGGTAATGCTTACGGTGACCGCATCAAAGGTGAGAAAGCAAAGAATATAGAAGAAGCGCTCGTTTGTTACCAAGAAGCTCTTAGAGTTTATACCTTTGAGGCTTTTCCCGAAAAATGGGCAATCACACAAAATAATCTCGGTATTGCTTACGCTGAAAGCATCAAAGGAGAGAAAGCAGAGAATATAGAACAAGCCATCCCTTGTTTTCAACAGGCTCTTAGAGTGTATACCTTTGAGGCATTTCCTTATGATTGGGCACAAACACAAAATAATATCGGTAATGCTTACAATAACCGCATCAAAGGTGAGAAAGCACAGAATATAGAAGATGCCATCGCTTCTTCCCAACAGGCTCTTAGAGTATTAACCTTTGAGGCTTTTCCTGAAGATTGGGCAAGGACACAAAATAATCTCGGTGCTGCTTACAGTCACCGCATCATAGGGGAGAAAGCACAGAATAGTGAAGAAGCGATCGCTTGTTACCAACAAGCTCTTAGAGTCAGAACCTTTGAGGCTTTTCCCCAAGAGTATCTAGAAAGTAAAAATAACCTTGGTTTTGCTTACAAAGATGCTCAAAATTTACCGGAAGCTTATAAGGCTTTTGATGCTGCCATTAAAACCGTAGAATTCCTGCGAGATGAAATTATTTCTGGTTCTGGAGTAGAAGAGCACAAGACTAAACTAGCTGAAAAGCACCACGGAAGCTATGGAGGCATGGTAGAAGTTTGCCTAGCATTAACTAATATCACCGCAGCCATTGACTATGTTGAACGGAGCAAAACCGGCAATTTAGTTGACGAGATTCTCCGCCGTGACCTGAAAACCATCTTTCCTGTAGATGTTGCTACTCAATTAGAACAATACAGGGATGAAATAGCAGCAGGTCAATATCAAATCCAACAGGGCAAAGCTGAAAATCCAAAAGTCTTAGCACAACATCTCCAACAGTTGCGACAGCAACGGAATGATTTACAAGACCACTATTTAGGTATCGGTTCTGGCTTTAACTTTGATAAATTTCAGAACAATTTAGATGACCACACTGCTATTGTAGAATTTTACATTACAGGGGATAAGCTGCTTGCGTTTATCTTTACCAGCGAAACTCAACAGCCCATAGTTTGGCAATCTGAGCCAAAAGACTTAGAGAAATTGGGAAAGTGGATAAATGGATATTTAAGAGCTTACAATAATCATAAAACCTGGCTAAGTAACCGAAAATATCCAAAAGAATCGCCTTGGCAGCGCCGTCTGAATACTCGCCTCCATCTGTTGGCAAAAATTATGCACATAGATGAAATCATTCAGCAAATACCACCACAGTGCGATCGCTTAATTTTAATCCCCCATTGCTTTTTACATTTATTTCCACTTCATGCTTTACCGATTACCAGTGAGCAGGGAGAAGGTAAATCTGAAATTCTGATGGATCGGTTTCCAGCAGGAGTAAGTTACGCCCCTAGCTGTCAACTACTCCAGCTTACTCAAACCAGAAAACGCCCAGAAGATTTTACCCACCTGTTTGCGGTTCAAAATCCCAGTGCTGATTTGGATTACACTCCTATGGAAGTAGACGTAATTAAAAGCTACTTCAATCCACCACCAGATACAGAGGTTCTTGTGGAAAACGCTGCTACCAAAACCGCCATAAATAGCAAAGCTTTCAACAGTTACCACTGTTTACATTTTAGCTGTCACGGTTACTTTAATTACCAAGAACCACGGAAATCGGCTCTAATTCTGGCCAATGCCCACAAACGGACCTCTGTTGAACCCAATTCGGAGCGCTATTTACGGATAAGTGACGAGGAAATCTTTGACCTAGAGAAATGTCTGACTATCGATCAAGTCTTTGATTTACAATTAGAACAATGTCGCCTGGTCACCCTTTCCGCTTGTGAAACAGGACTGATTGATTACACCAACATCAGCGATGAATACATTGGTTTACCCAGTGGTTTCCTAGTTGCTGGAAGTCCAGCAGTAGTTAGTAGCTTTTGGATGGTAAACGATTTATCCACGGCGTTGTTGATGATTAAATTTTATGATAATTTGCTAAACTACCAAATGTCCTTAGCAGTTGCCCTTAACCAAGCCCAACTATGGCTGCGGGATGTAACAAAGAAAAATTTATTACTCTGGATTGAAAGCTTATCTATAAAGAGTTATCAAAAGCGGTTTTTGAGTGCTCCCCTTTCGAATAATGATGATTTTCGGTATCTAAGACCCAGCGATAAGCCTTTTGAAAAACCTTACCATTGGGCAGCATTTTGTGCAATTGGTCAATAGGAGTTAAGACTATGAAATCTGAGATTCAAGCAATAGGAAATTTCATCAAGCTAATCAACAGGCAACCAGATATTTTTTCTGAACAGGATCGGAATGAACTGGAAGCGATAATTACTCCGCTATCTAATCATGATGTGGAGGGACTATTAGATAAGATTGAGAACTGGTGTAAATCTAATCCAGTTATTGACGAGGCTCTAAATGTTTTAGTTGGTAGTAAAACAATTGGTGAAAAAGGAATTGGAGGCAAATTCCCCACTCCTGAAGCTAAAGCTGAGTATAAAAATAACGTGAAAGAAGAACTACTCAACGCTCTCCGCAAGAGTTCTCCCCCAGAAAACCCCGAACCCAAAAATCCCAAAGGCTGATGACTAACACCGCCTTGCGACTCAAAAACCCCAGCGTCACCCTTTATGCCTTCCATCTCTGCCAAGACCTAAGCCAAGAACTGGAACAGTTGCGACCGGATGCGGATCAGTTGTGGCAACACTGTGCTAACCTCAGCCAACCCCTAGGTATCCCAGACCTGAAATCTTTACCTGAAAAAATACCATCCCCTCTAAGCCAAACCGCGATCGCAAGCCGTTACGTAGAGTTACTCCCAGGGAATGCTCCCTTAACCTACACTGCACCACTGCAACTAGCAGGCTCTCCCCTAACCGTCCAGGTCTATCCGGTTAAAATTCATGATACTTATGCCCTTGACCTAACCCTGTCTTGCCAGAATACCGTTGCAGCCAGTGAATTTAGTGGCTTCAATCCCCAAGGGTGCCTCCTAGCCAGCAACATTCAAGCTTCCTTGGGACAAACCTTAGTGCTCTATGGCGAACCCGTGGGCACTCTTGAGGAAGATAGAAAGTTAGCCGATGCCTGTGTGGATGCTTTTTTCCAGGGAAGCGACCAAAAACCGCAGTTTATGGCATCTGGGCAGTTATTTGGTAGTCCAATTTTTGCCTATGACAACCGTAAGGAGAAACCAACGGAGCAATGTCACCTTCTGGTCTGGTTAAACCGTAACCCAGAAACCTCAAAGCTGGTTGAAAAGACTTCCTTGTCTTTTTTCAATCTGTTGTGCTGTCGCAGTAAAATCCTGTTTGCTTATGATCAAGCCCGTTGGTGTTATCGCCAAACTAGAGCACTCTATAGCCAACTGGAACAAGAGGTTAAAGGCTTCAAGGAATTGCCAAGGGAGCCAGAAACACGGCTAGAGCAACTGAAGCAGAAACTGACGGAGATGCCACCCAAGACCTTTGAGTATGCTGGTTATCTGCGAGACATGGAGGACCACAAGAATGCGATCGCTACCAATGACTACAACTATGACTACTGGCTAAACAAAATCTGTGAACATAGCCTCGAAGACGATACTATCAAGTTTTTGGAAGACTTCTTCAACCAAAGAACTAAACGGTTTAAAAAACAGATTCAAACCGACCTCAATTATCTCAAACCCGGTCAGCAACTATTTGACCAGATGCTTGGTAGTATCCGAGGCATTGTGGACATTGAGCAGGCAGAATGCGATCGCGCTTTGGAAAAAGCCCTCAGAGATAAGGAGAAAGCTGCTGAAGAACGAGAAAAACAATTAGAGTCAATTCGGCATCAGGAACAGAAAGCTGCTGAAGAACGAGAAAAACAATTAGAACGTTGGATTGCCCTGGTCGGTACTGGTTTAGCAGTTAGTGGTATTTCGTCCCAAACTGCTGCTAAACCGGTAGAGTCTATGATCACCCAACTATACCCGGAACAATCCTTAGATTGCCCCACTGCTGGTGTTACACCTTGCTTGATTTACACTCTCGTGTTTGTGCTATTTCATGTAGGAGTTGGTGCGATCGCTGCGTTAATTATGGATCGAATTATCAAATTGGTATCAAAATGAGTACTCAAGGGAACAGGGAATAGGGAATAGGGAATAGGGAATAGGGAATAGGGAATAGGCAAGAGGCAAGAGCCAAGAGGCAAGAGCCAAGAGGTAAAAAATCCTGTGTACCTCATTAGCCTATAAACCGCTATATATAGCACTACGCATTCAGATGTTTGACATTGTCTTGATGCAGTCGCTCCTAAACTCCGAAACGTGAGTCTAGCTTACTTCTGACTTCTGACTTCTGACTTCTGACTTCTGACGCTAAGCGTAGCGCTATAGCTATTTGTCTGGAAGTAGCCCATTTAATAACACCCCAAGAATACTAGAAAGTCCAATCCCTTCCAAGGCAAACCCTCCTGCATTGACGCTCATTCCCCCTACCCCTAGCATTAAAATTACAGCAACGATCACAAGATTACGGGATTCTAATAAATCTGCGCTAGAGCGAACAATACTGTTCATCCCAATCACCACAATTGTGCCAAATAAAATAATTAAAATTCCTCCCATTACTGGCACAGGAATAGTTTTTAAAAGGGCTTCTAACTTTCCTAAAAAAGAGAGTAAAATAGCGATAATAGCTGCCCAGGTCATAATCGCTGGATTAAAGGTTTTTGTTAAGGCAACTGCCCCTGTAACTTCCGAATAGGTGGTGTTGGGAGGACCCCCAACAAAAGCCGCCAATGTTGTTGCTAATCCATCCCCTAACAGGGTGCGATGTAAACCGGGTTCTTGAAGATAATTATTTCCAGTCACAGAACTAATGGCTAACACATCCCCAATATGTTCAATGGCAGGAGCGATCGCAACGGGTACAATAAATAAAATTGCTGGTAAACTAAAACTGGGTCTGGTAAATTCAGGTATTTGAAACCAAGGAGCTTGACTAACAAGTGTAAAATCCACCATCCCTAACGGGAAAGTTACCAGATAACCGACTCCTATCCCCATCAAAATCGGAATTAATCGTAAAAAACCCCGCCCTAAAATGGCAGTTAGCATCGTGGCTAATAGAGAAATCATTGCTACACTAATTGCCATACCTTCGCTGTATCCTTCCCCAGCTTCTGATGCCATTTTTACAGCAGTTGAAGCTAAACTCAGACCAATCACCATAATCACTGGCCCGGTGACAATCGGGGGTAAAATACGGGTAATCATACCCGAACCGCGCCAAAAAATAATTAGACTTAAAATCAGATAAACAATGCCAGCAGCTGCAAGTCCAGATAAGGTTGCAGGCAAACCATATTTCTGAACACTCAAGGTGATGGGGGCGATAAAGGCGAAGGAAGAAGCGAGATAAACGGGAATTTTACCCCCTGTAACCAGTTGAAAACATAACGTTCCCACCCCAGAAGTAAACAGGGCAACATTCGGGTTTACTCCGGCTAGAATGGGGACTAACACCAACGCACCAAAGGCAACAAACAGCATCTGTGCCCCGAGGAGGATATCTTTAAAACGGAAGTTATAAACTGTTGAAACTGTGCTAGATTGAAGGTCTGGGTTTGGTGAATGTTCAGGGAATTCACTCATGAGTTGCGGACGCTTTTGTCAATTGCTTAAAAGTTATCTTACACTGAACTCAGTGAGGAAGCATGGAAATTATTCCATATCATAACTCGGGATTGATTCAGTAATTCCTCAAGGGACATTACCCACCAAAGCTGATAGAATTCCAAACAACTAGCTTATAACTTGATAATTACAAAAAACATGGAACAGAAAGCAACTGCGTCTACTAAACTAGTCACCGGTAACTTTGTGGTGATCCAGGGAGATATCAATCGCAGAATTGGCGATGGTGGTGCTAGCCTCTGGAAAAAGACCTTCAACACAGGGGGACGCTACAAGGGCGGCGCTGCGATCCTGATGTTGATGGTTAAGGGATTGACAGCAACCGACAGTGATGCAGAGGTCAAAATCAATGGTAAAAGTGTAGGGAAGATCTACTCCTACGAGGGAGCTAATCCGAATCACTGGTTTACCCAAATCATTAACATTGGTGCTGGCATCCTGAAGGATGGGGATAATGAGCTGGAGGTTGAAGCCGTAGATTTGCCAAACCCCTCTGCTGGCGACCTCTATAACGATTTTTATATACGGGATGTGGTTTGCTTCTTCCAGCGGGAAGATTAGGAAACGTCTTTTATAGCAACGGAACTATAGTTTAGGACATACTTTTTGGTGTGAAGGGAACAGCGGATCCCCCCTAACCCCCCTTACTAAGGGGGGAAGGGAAAGCGGATCCCCCCTAACCCCCCTTACTAAGGGGGGAAGGGAAAGCGGATCCCCCCTAACCCCCCTTACTAAGGGGGGAAGGGAATAGGGAACAGGAAGTGTGGGAAGTGTGGGAGGTGTGGGAGGTGTGGGGAGTGAGATGAGTAAGTGGCTCCCCAAGACCTCACTGCATGGTTACTCCCGATTCCCGATTCCCGATTCCCGATTCCCGTTCCCCTCCTGGGAGGGGTTAGGGGTGGGTTCCGATTCCCGATTCCCGACTCCCGATTCCCTATTCCTCTACTCGCTCACCAGTCAAGCTAAAGGCACGAGCTTCGGTAATTTTAACTAGAACTAGCTCACCTTTAAGGTGATTAATATCCCCAGAGAAGAACGTGAGACGATTTCCTTTGGTTCTGCCCATCACTTGAGTATTGTCTTTGGGATTCTGGTCTTCCACCAGCACTTCCTCAATCCGTCCCAGATAACGTTGCGATCGCTCAGCGGCTTTTACCGCAACTAGGTGGTTGAGACGTTGAAGGCGATCGCATTTGACCTCCTCAGAGAGCTGATTTTCCCACAATGCGGCTGGTGTGCCAGGACGAGGGGAATAGGCAGCGGTATTGAGCTGGTCAAAGCCAATATCTTCTACTAGTTTTAGGGTATTTTCAAATTGTGCTTCCGTTTCCCCAGGAAAGCCCACAATCGCATCTGCACTAATGGAGGCATCGGGCATATAGTCCCGAATGGTATTAATAATCCGGCGATATTTCTGGTGGGTATAGCCCCTTGCCATAGCTTTGAGAATATCGTTATCCCCAGATTGGAAGGGAATGTGGAAATGTTCGCACACTTCCGGCAACTCATGACAGGCGCGGATCAGCCGTTCTACAAAGTAGCGGGGGTGACTAGTAGCAAACCGGAGCCGCTCAATGCCTGGCACATTGCTAACATAATACAGTAAATCTGTCAAGGTGTGCTGATGCCGCCCCGATTCAGTCACCCCTGGTAAGTCACGTCCGTAAGCATCAATATTTTGTCCTAATAGGGTGATTTCCTTATAGCCAAGCCGTCCCAACTCCTCCATTTCTGCCCGAATCGCTTCTGGAGTACGGGATTGCTCTAAACCTCGGACATTGGGCACTACACAGTAGCTGCAGCGTTCGTTACACCCATAAATTATATTTACCCAGGCGCTAATGCTGCTGTCCCGTCTTGGTTTAGTGATGTCTTCAACAATATGAATTGGTTCTGTAGCAACTAGCTGGTTGCCATCAAATACCTGGTCTAGCAAATCCCCCAAACGATTGGCATGTTGGGGTCCCATGACTAAGTCAACTTCTGGGACTCGCCGCAGCAGTGCTTCTCCCTCCTGTTGTGCCACACAACCAGCTACTACCAAGGTCAGGTCTGGTTGTTGGTGTTTGCGCTTTGCCTGTCTTCCTAGGTAGGAATAAACCTTTTGCTCAGCATTATCTCGAATGGTGCAGGTGTTGTAGACAATTAAGTCAGCCTCGTTGGGATTTTCTGACCACTGGAAGCCGATATCCTCCAGAATTCCAGCCATCCGCTCGGAGTCGGCTTTGTTCATCTGGCAGCCAAAGGTGGTGATATGGTAGCGGCGGGGAAATGAGGTCATCTTACGTTAAACAGCTAAGGATTCGATCAGGGGATCTTCTCTAATTATAGATTTCTCAGACCTACTCCTCTTTATCATTTCTCAGCCAAACCTAAATTACACCCCTAGACCAAACCTATAGATATAGCAGTCGCCAGGGCAGTTAGGACATCGACATTAGTCTCAAACCTAAGTAAGCGCAAGAGTTTGACTTCTGACAAATGACTTCTGACAAATGACTTCTGCTATAGTTGCCAGCATTTTTCTCTAATCAACATTTTATTAACCAAAATTTTTGTCTGGTTGCTTTACCTTGCTTGACTATTTAATCATATCCGTAAATACACTTATTTTAAACATAAAGCTATTTGTATAAATCCCTAAAATCATCGTTTTTTGTTGGTTTTTATTAAGTTAAAATAGTGTGTTTTTTGCTGGTTTTATTATTTTAATATTTTTTGATTAATTTAGTTTTTATTGAAAATTCATGCTGATTTTGCTGGAAAAGTTTTGAAGTAATGAGTAGAAACTTTGAGCAAGGTCACCACAATGGGTTTTCAAAGATATATCTTTTTGTCTACTCTGCTAGTTACAGTTTTAGGAGGTAATTTTTACTATGGTGAGTCTAGTTTTGGACAAGGGTACCATTCTGATTCGGTTTACCAGCAATTACTAGCTGTACAGGAAGAAAGTTGTCCTCCAGGAAGCGGACGGCGAGAGACTTCTGATTGTTTAAATTGAAAGCCTTTATCCTTAAAAAAATGGCTATATCCTGCTGGAATTGATAACTACAGTTCAGGGGAATTTATCAGGTAAATTTAAAAGATAACTACCTGGATTTCCACTGACCATGAAAGCTGAAGGGGATAACCTTTGGTAATCCCAGACGACATATCGGTTCTTGATTTAGGGTGTTTCTACCAAATACCATCACTTCACTAGTATCAGAATTACCGTCATACACCACTGTTAATATCCAACCCTGGTCAGGATTCAGGCTATCCGTTACATAGACTGGTTCCGAGGGATAGCGATTTTCTCCTAAATCAGCCACAATCAAGGTGCCAGTTTTGTGGTCAAAACATCCAATTGCACCCAATAATTCTTTACTAATATCGACGACTTCGCGATGTACTGATAAATAAGTATGAAGTGAGTATTGTCCTACTCGCTGTTGCGGCACTACAGGAAATTCACAGCTTCTATCCAACAACTGTTGTAACTGCACGACCTGACCAGTGTCAGGATTCAGTCGGGCTTGCCACAGGGTTCCTTTCGCTTCGGTCTTAGTTTGACCAGTGGCAACTTCTTTCAAATACTGATTGGTCTGAAAGTCAGCATAACGGACAAAATCAATCACGATCAAGCCATCTTTCTCCACATAACCATTGCTGAAGTGCCACTGATACCAGGGTTCTGCTTCACCGCGACTGACTACACTAAGGCTGTCACAATCTACAACAATAATTTGGGTTGACTTATTTGGGTGCCACTCCATAGCATCACCATAGCTGCACCAACCTAGAGCTACTTTTAGGAAATTCACTCGCACTGGGGGTACAAAAAATACTAGATACGGCCCTGCCAGAACAAAATCATGGATGAAGGGCAAACCCTCTAGCTGTACTGACCCTTGTTTGATAATTTTGCCAGTGGAGTTGCTCTTGTAAATGTTGAGTCTGCTATTAAGTTCAGCCGTCAGTCCAAAGTTGAAAATCTCTCCAGTTTTGGGATCAATCTTGGGATGGGCAGAAAAGGTTGCTCCCTGGGCTAGGCCAGATAAGTCATCAGTGCCTCTGGTTTCTAAGCTCTGGAGGTCTAAGGCATGGGGATGACCACCTTCCCATAGGGCTAACAATTTATCAGGTAATGGTAGCACTGAGGTATTGGCAGCATTTTTAACTGGCTTACTCCAGCGTTTCCAGATTGGTCCTGGTGTTGTCATGCCATAGTTGGGGTACAGTAATTTGTCAGCAGCTGCTTCTGCTTGATAGCCAGAGGTTTGGACGTAGCGATAAACTCCTGTGGCACCAGCAGGGGTAAAATGTACTGCTAAAATCGCCCCATCACCATCAAACCAATGTCCAACAGCTACACCACCTCGCTCTAACCGTGCAGGACCATTTCTATACAGAGAACCTCGCAACCCTTCTGGGATTTTGCCAGAGATGACCGGGAGGACAGTAGGCGGAAATTCAGTTGCCGGTTTTGCGATCGCATTCGCCCAGCCTTTTGTTGTAGATGCTTGATTCATCGTTGCTATAGCAGTTGTCAAAGGGAGCAGGGAGCAGGGAGCAGGGAGTAGGGAAGAGTGTGGGGAGATGGGGAGATAGGGAGATAGGAAATATTTTTATAGCGAGGTGGAATGGGCATCTTCTGTGGAACTGGCATCTTGCCAGTTTCATGCTTATTGTCGGGCGGGCAGGATGCCCACTCTACTCCTATTCAAAAGAAGATTCAGCAACGCCCTAAATTTTAGTCTTACCCCGATTCCCAACTCCCGATTCCCGACTCCCGATTCCCGATAGTTATTACCCAGCTACTGCTGTCGCTTCTGGTTTCTGGGCAGACTCCTGATCTTTGCGTTGGATCAGTTCAATCTTGTATCCACTCGGGTCTTCCACAAAAGCAATCACTGTTGAACCATGCTTCATCGGTCCTGGCTCCCGCACTACCTTACCACCAAGGGATTTAATTTGGTTGCAGGTTTGGTAGATATCGTCTACACCAAGGGCAATATGACCGAAAGCATCCCCGATGTTGTACTGATCAACCCCCCAGTTATAAGTTAGTTCAATAACTGTGTTGTCAGATTCATCCCCGTAGCCTACAAATGCTAAGGTAAATTTTCCCCCTGGATAGTCCTTCTGACGGAGCAGCTTCATGCCTAGGACATCGCAGTAAAACTTGATCGATTCCTCAAGATTGCCGACTCGCAGCATTGTGTGTAGCATTCGCATTAGCTTAGTGTCTCCTCTTGAATCTAGCTAATTCGGTTCTATTTTATAGCAGTTGTTAGAGGGAGCAGGGAGTCGGGAATCGGAACCCACCCCTAACCCCTCCCAGGAGGGGAACGGGAATCGGGAGTCGGGAGTCGGGAATCGGAACCCACCCCTAACCCCTCCCAGGAGGGGAACGGGAATCGGGAATCGGGAATCGGGAAAAAATCCTGTTTACCTCATAAGTTTTGATATCTGAAATATAATTGAGAACCCAGCGCTATACCTCGAATTGTGATCAAGGTCGGGTTTGGAGGTCTCTCTACTATACATGGCAGAGTTTAGCAGTTTCTTGTGTCTACAATAGAGTTGATTATTCCACAGTTCATGTAGTGCGATCGCATAAGCGCGGAAGCTGAGGCCGTAGGCCACGCTATGCGAACGCTTCATCGCGTGACTCGCATAGCGGCTCAATGCGCGCGCATCGCATTTTCCGATTCCCGATTCCCGATTCCCGATTCCCGTTCCCCTCCTGGGAGGGGTTAGGGGTGGGTTCCGATTCCCGATTCCCTTAAACCCCATAACCTTTAACCTTCAACCTTCAACCTTCAACCAATTAACCTTTAACCCGATTCAACCCTAAACATGGTCACTTGGGATTCCTATCTAGCATCAATCCGTAAAGAGTACGACCAATGGTGGCAAGTTTATACCCTCACCGATGTCGAAGACCGCAAGCCCAAGCAGCAGCAACAGACTCCTATGCTGTTTGATTTTGGCATGATGGTGCAAACCATCAAGTCCGAGCAGCCACAAACAGACCATAATCAGGAAGAAACTGAGCGCTTGCCTGTCCTAGAAGGATTGCGGAAGTATGCTGCTGACCATGTCTTACTGGTGGGACGTCCGGGTTCAGGCAAATCCACTGCATTAGTGAGATTGTTGGGGGATGAAGGGATACAAGGGAAAATTCCGGTGCTGGTGGAACTGCGATATTACCAGACATCGGTGCTGGAGTTAGTACGGAATTTTGTGAAACGCCATGGTGTACTGCTGGACTCCACGGAAATTGAAAGACTATTGTTTAGACTTCGCGGCAGTTGTCGGGAACAGGGAACAGCGGATCTGGGAACAGTGGACAAGAATTGACGCAAAGCGATGCAGAGGTGCGACCCGTGGCGAATTTAATTCGCCTACGGAAAGCGCACCTAAGTGGTCTTGGGGAGGCAGCGCGGTCTTGGGGGTTCCCCCCATGAGCGACTGCCGTGGTTTCCCCCATGAGCGACTGCATCAAGAACACTATTAGAAAAATACTTTTGCAAGAGGTCTATTGATGGACAATTCTGGTTACTGAGCGATGGCGTGAACGAGCTACCGTCAGCAGCAGGATACCAAGATTTGACTCAGTTTCGGAGGGATTACCAGAAGACTCAGGGTCCCGGACTTGGTGCTTTGGATCATTATTTCATTGACTTGTAGAGAGTCGGGAGTAGGCGGGAGTGATGTGGAATGGGCATCTTGCCCGTTTCCTGGTATCACAAATGCGAACGCGCCCCGCGTGACCAAAGGTCAATCGCGTAGCGTGGCCTACGGCCAATCGCATCTGTGATAGTGCTCAATTCTCCTGACTAACCTGATGTTGTGCCAATAGCTGCTCAAATTCCTCAAGGGAGTTACTCTCAAGAGAGTGATCAATCAACTGTTCCAACCCAGAGATATCGTCTATGCCATTAATCGCTGCCACCAATTCCGGTGATACCGATTCAAAGCGCTTTTGTAAAATTTTAACTACTGTCCCTTGAAAGCTTTTCCGAGATTTTTGAAGTCCTTGTTCCAGACCCCTTTTCATTGCCCTTTCTGACCCTCGACTAATTAAAGGCATCTGTCTTTCCTCCTGATAACGTTCGAGTTCTTGATTCAGCTCCTGTTCTAACTGTTCCGGTAAAGCCATCATTTGGTCAATACACTGGAATAGCTTCACTAGACCTCTTGCAAAAGTATTTTTCTGATAGTGTTTACCTCAATTCTTGTCCACTGTTCCCAGATCCGCTGTTCCCTGTTCCCGACAACTGCCGCGAAGTCTACTATATCGTTTTTACTATAACCTTGTTCAAAAAGTCTCCGAATCAGGTACCACTTCCATCGCTTGCGCTCCATCGGTTGTTTATGGGTGGCTTTGGTTTTTAAATGAGCCATCACCACTACTGCAAAGGGATTGGTACTCGATTCCAACACCTGCCACATTGACTCATACTTGAGTAATTTAATAATCGGAAATTCTAGACTCAGGCGACAACCTCCCAATCCATATTCATAGGACGATGGAGACCAAGACGCATTCTCATCCCCCAATACCGCTAAGCTAATCACAGGTTTTTCGTACAAGTCAAATGCCCTGTAATGATATTGCTACATTCGCTTGGCAAAGGTTGATTCTTTTTGGCTTTGTACCTCTACATGAATCAACACCCAAGTTTCATTGCCACCACAGAGCCAGACCTGGAATAATTTATCAGCGATCCGTTTTCCTGACTCGGCAGCACCAACTATCTGCTGTAGCTCTGTATCAAGGGATTGGGGTGTCTGATTCCAATCAATCAGAGTGTGAACTTCGGGAAAACAAAACTGTAAAAATGACTCAAAATAGGCTTGTAATGCTTCTTTACAAGGATTGTCATAGTCAGCTATTGGTTCGTTCATTTCTATCTTTTAAT
>NZ_JAAHHE010000140.1:8708-16347 GCF_010692525.1 Moorena sp. SIO3B2 | reverse complement strand
GGGCAAACTCAGCTGGGTATTAACCAGATCAGCTACCAAAACATTGCCTTGGTTAACAGCAAAAATCTGTGGACGCTCATTGCCCCCTTTTGTCTCAAGTTTCAGTTCCAGTTCACTCCCCTGCTGGTTGAACCGTATGGCACTAACTTGGCTTGCTGCGACTACAGGCTGTGTTGCCCATAAAGCCATTGCTGTAGCCGCGAACACTCCACCACATACTTGAATCTGTCTCACGATCGATTTCTCCAATCTCCTGACTCAAATCACAGAAATTATTCCATACAAAGGGCTGTTGACGGTTGACTATTGACTATTGACCGTTGAGACGTTAAAGAGAAAACACTAAACACTCAACAAACAACCATAATCACCAACACTAATAACCCTGTCATATCAATCAAACAGCAAGTTATCCCAATTTCCAACAACTTGCCTACCGATCAATTTACCCATCTTGCCATCTACCCATCATTATTGGTAGCAATAATAAAGTAATTTGGGATTATTTCTTCTTACCTGACTGTTTCTTATCATTCTTTTCCTCAGCTTTTTCTTCCTCCTTATCCAAATCTCTAGCAGGCATGAGAGCTTCCAGGGTTAAGCTAGTTTTAAGCTTAGGTTGAGGACCAGGAACTACTCTACCTTGCTGTAGCACTAGTGTTTGCGGTTCACTGATTTGAGCTTCTAGGTCTTTGATCAGCAACATCGACTGTAGCCGCTCAAAGCTGCGCATAATTGACTGCACTTGTTGGAAGCTACCCTCAATTTCGACATTGACGGTTCTCCGTTTTAATTTTCCATCAACTAAGGTTCCTAGAGACCCATCATTAACTATATTGATTCCCTCGGAATCTGGCTCATATCTAAGCAAAGTTCCTCTAGTATTCTTAACAAAGGTATTGAGATCAATCAATAAGGTATCCAAAGTTTTGTCACTGGCAAACAAACTCAAAACCCGGCGGTTTTGCTGCTTGGCTTGCTTGAGTTCATCCTCTTTCTGTTTAATTTTTTTCTGGAGTACTTCGGGATTTTGGAGGTCATCTTGCTTGGTTGATAAATCATTTCGTAAAGTCTGATACTCCTGCCAAGCCGGTAACATCAGGTTCATGGCTAGATAGACAGCAGCGGCCACACCAAGAATAGCAAAGGTAATCCCAGAAACTTGGGGAGTAAAGGTAATGCCGAAGGCAGTAGGATACTCAGGCTCTTCCTCCTGACCTTCAACACTCATAAAGTCGTCATCAGTAGCATAGGTCATTGTTGAATCACTCCTTGGGATTGAAGGTTTCTAATCCGAGTCACTAATCCTACTGCTCCTTTACGGTCTAACTCTTTTAATATCTCAGAAGCGGGGATATCACTCAGTTGAGTTTTAATAGTATATTCTACCACTTTTGGCAGGGTATATTTTACCTGAGTTACTAATTCTTTTTGACTCTCAGGAATTTCTAATTTGGTGGGATTATTGATTAACTGAGCTTTGATCAGTTGAGTGTCATTTTTGTCGAAAAAGGAAGAATTCTGTAGCGTCAGCAAAAAGTAATTCACATCATCAAAGGTTCGAGCTGTACCGGAAATATCCAGCTCAATTCTAGGTCGTGAGTTAGCGTTAGACTCATCCTTAGAAGCATTTTTGTCAGTGACTTGCTGTTGCTCGATGTCTTTAATTTGGACTCCGGGGGGAGTGCGCTCACGAATGTCCTGTAACATCGCTGACCAAGGCTTAATTTGATTAAAGACACTGGCAAGAGCATTAGTTTCGTCGTTGACCAGCTTGAGTTCCTTGTTTAGCTTACTAATTCGTTGCTTTTGCGCCCCCAAGGCTGCCAGTTTCTTGTCAACATCAGCAATTTCTTCCTTCAACCGGGCGTTTTGATGTTGGAGAACTACCCAAAAGCCTCCCACCAATCCAGGTAGGATTAGACCGACTGCAGCTCCAATCAGTAGAGGGGTCATTTCCCCTAGGGCCATCCCTGGTCTAGCCGCTCCATCCTGAACGGACTTGATCTCCTCAGGATTTCGGTCTTTTAAAAAATTAATATCAAGACTATACATAGTGCTATACCTCTCGTAATCCTAATCCAAGCACAGTTCCTAAGCTCGGTCGTTGTACCATCGGAATATCTTTCTCCACTTCTAGAGAAAGAGCCGCCACGGGATCCACCTGAATCGTAGGCAAGCTTAACCGTTGGGTGAAAAATTCATCAAGTTGTCCGATACCACCCCCAGGACCAGCTAGTAGAAGTTGGGCTACTTCTAGATTGTCCATCTGATTGAGGTAAAAATCGATAGAGCGGCGTAGTTCATCAGCAATTTCTCCCAAGACTTGGATCAGAGCTACCATACCTGGATTTACCCCGGTCGAGCCGGTGCGCATGCCATCAACTGGGGTACTGGGAATAGTCATCCCTTGGAGGAGTTCAGTGTTTCTAGAGGCTGGTAAATTCATCGCCCGTGATAGAGCACTCTGAAGTTGGTAGGTACCAATGGGAACAGTACGGGAAAACTGCGGTACACCATCTACAATAATGGCAATTTCAGTACTATCAAATTCAATATCTACCAGAACGGCTGCTTCTTGGGAAGGAAATTGACGCAGTTGTTCTCGGATGGTACGAATCAGGGCAAAGCTATTAATTTCCAGTACATCTACTTGTAAACCTACCTGCTCAAAGGTATCGAGATAGCTATCGGTGATTTCTTTACGAGTAGCCACCAGCAGCACTTGCACCTTTTCGATTCCATCTTCATCGACGAAGAAGCCAAGCTTCTGATAATCCAAATCCACTTCTTCCCGGGGATAGGGCAAATATAAGCCAGCTTCATGGTTGAGTACCATATCCCGGAGCTCGTTATCATCTAGCTCAGCAGGAATCGGAATAATCCGGATTACTGCTTCCCGCATGGGTAAAGCAGTCGCAACCCGCTCCACTTTCACTTGACTTTCCTGTAGGGCTTCTCGAATCAGTTCCGCTAAACCAGGGGAATCAACAATCTGTCCTCCTTCCCAGATCCCTTCTGGAACCTCATGAGCATATAGGGTGGTAGCTTTGAGGCTCTGACCTTGCCGCTGCAATTGAGCAATATGAATTCGTTCTGGGGCTAATTCTATACCAACACCTTGCTTGCGCCGGGAAAATAAATTTTTAAAACGGTTAACCATATCTAGCAAAGGGAGTAGGGAGTAGCGGATCTGGGAATATGGGATCAAAAATTATCAGAATTTATTTAGCTACCCGATCTGAGTTAGGTAGATGGGGGTTTCAACATTAGGTTGCTTTTGATCGTACCCAATTTATCTTATAATCATGACAATTTTTTGATTAATCCTGAAATTAATTACTGTAGCGATTAGCGATTAGCGATTAGCTATTCCCATTACCACCAACAAAAGCTTCTGTTCGCAAAAAGTGACCAACTAGGTACAGAGAACCACAAAGGACAGTAATCTTCTCTTCAGCTTCGGCTTTGTTAAAGGTACCACGGAGTCCTGTCACTAACTCTGGATACATAGCACAATCGGCTAAGGTTGGACAAATTTGTTGCGCGAGAGTAGCCAAGTAGTCTAACTCAGCTGAACTATGGTCTGGTACTGGCACTAGAGATAATCGATCCCCTGGTCTGAGCAAGGCATTAAAAATACCAGCATGGTCTTTGGTTGAGAGTATACCCATGACCCAGTTGACCGATTTACCTAGGGTATCAACATATTGTCTCAAAACCTGAGCAGAGGCTTGATTATGGGCTCCATCAATCAGTAAATGGTGATTCTCCCAGCTAGTCCACTGCAAACGTCCCAGCCAAGTGGTTTTCGCCATCCCCAATGCGATCGCATCTTCTGGAATCTCCCAACCTTGCTGTTGCAGAACTTGTACCGTTGCGATCGCAATCGCCGAATTAACCAACTGCACCTCCCCCAACAAGGGCAAATTATAGCTGACTCCCCCATACTCCACCCATCTGAGATGCTTTCCGGTGCTTGGGGTCTTACCTTCTGGCAAATCCACTGCTGAGTCTACCCACACCACTGGACACCCCAACTGATTCACCCTTGATTCAACCACTGCCCTAGCCTCTGGCGGGAGCGGACCAATGACCGCAGGACAGCCATACTTTAGGATTCCAGCCTTCTCCTTGGCAATATCAGCCAAGGTTGGACCAAGGCGCTGCCAATGTTCCCAACTCAGGGATGTGATAATACTAACCAAAACGCGATCGCATACATTCGTTGCATCTAGCCGTCCTCCCAATCCCACTTCTATTACAGCCACATCCACCTGCTGCTGAGCAAAATACAACCAAGCAGCAGCAGTAGTCACTTCAAATAGGGTAGGTGGATCGGAACAGTTTTTTGGAATTGCTGCCTTAACTTGCTCCAAAATTGTGCCTAGGGTATGGCTAGAGATGGGTTCTTGGTTAAGGCAAATCCGTTCTGTCCAATCAACCAAGTGAGGAGAAGTATAACGTCCGACTCGGTAGCCAGCTTGGGTGAGTATAGAAGACAGGTAGGCACAAACTGAGCCTTTACCATTAGTTCCAGCCACGTGAATGATTGGAAAATTCTGCTGGGGGTTACCTAAGCGCGATAGAAGTTGCTTAATCCGTTCTAAGCCAAGCTCAACGCCAAAGTATTTAAAGGATTGGAGAAGGTCGTCAATATCCATGGGATGATTTTTGATGAACCGCAAAGACGGGAAGGACACCAAGCTCAGGAGAGTGTTTGTTATTAAATATGAATACAGTTAATGATAAGGCGATTGTTAAAGACTATTTCAATGCCACTGGGTTTGACCGCTGGCGGCGGATTTATGGTGATGGCGAGGTTAACCGGGTACAGCAAGATATCCGGATTGGTCATCAGCAGACTGTGGATAAAGTGATTAGTTGGCTGGAGGCTGATGGAAATTTGTCAGGTTTGTCGATTTGTGATGCTGGTTGTGGTGTTGGGAGTCTGAGTATTCCTCTGGCCAAAGCTAGCGCTATAGTTTTTGCTAGTGATATTTCTCAGAAAATGGTAGGTGAAGCTCAGGTAAGGGCTAAGGAGAGTTTAGGGAATACTGACAATCTCTCCTTTATGGTCAAGGATTTGGAAGGGTTAGGTGGTAGCTACCACACCGTAATTTGTCTAGATGTGTTGATTCATTATCCCCAGGATAAAGCGGCTGAAATGATAACTCACTTAGCCTCTTTGGCCGAGTCTCGTTTAATTCTTAGTTTTGCCCCGAAAACGTTGCTTCTTACTGCACTCAAAAAGATTGGTGAGTTTTTTCCAGGACCAAGTAAAACCACTCGTGCCTATCAGCATCGAGAAGCAGATATCGTTACTATTTTAGAAAATAATGGGTTTTCGATTCAGCGACAGGAAATGACTAGCACTCGCTTTTACTATTCTCGCTTGTTGGAAGCTATCCGTAACTAAAAAAAAAGCATTCAGCGGTCAGCCCTCAGCGGTCAGCCCTCAGCGGTCAGCCCTCAGCGGTCAGCCCTCAGCAGTCAGCAGATGTAACAGAGATTAAATGAATGCTTACCGCTTTGATTCAAAAGCACCGATTGGGCTACGCGCATGCTGCGCGAACAGTAGCCTGGCACAGGCTTCGACCCTGGGAGGTAACCCATAAGCTGATACGCGACACGCTGATAACTGATAACTGAAAGCTGAAAGCGTAAGCATTCAGCCGTCAGCCGTGAGCTAAAAGCTCACGCTACTTGAGGTGCTTTTTGGCACAGGCTTTGGCCTTGGCCTTTTGGCCTTTTGGCCACGCTACGCGAACGGCCACGCGTGCGCGTTTGGCCACGCTGTGCGAACGACCCTGGGACTTCACTCAGCATTATTCCAATGCTTACTTGTTTTATTCAAAAGCTGAGAGTTGATAGCTCAGAGCTGATAGCTCAGAGCTGAAAGCTGAAAGCTGAAAGCTGAAAGCTGAAAGCTGAAAGCTGAATACTTACCTGAAAGCTGAAAGCTGAAAGCTGAAAGCTGATAGCTGATAGCTGAATAATTACCTGAAAGCTGAAAGCTGAAAGCTGAAAGCTGAAAGCTGAATACTTACCTGAAAGCTGAAAGCTGAAAGCTGATAAACGTTTGTTAAAAATTTGCTATAATGAAACGGTTTAAAAAAATATCTGCTGGTTTGCTGCTTACCTTTGGTATTCTATTATTGATGGTACCTGTTGTAGTTTCAATTCGAAGGGAAGCAACGTCGCAAGATAAAGTTGATGCAGTGGGAAGCTTGATAGTAGGTATCCCAGCTACCTTCTGGGGAGTATGGTTAACATGGGTAATGTATCGACAAGATCAAAAAGAAGTTATCGAGCACCTTCAGTCTACATTTTATCGCTTGATTCAAGACGAAAATGGTAGAATTTCAGTCTTGAAATTAGCAATGGCAGCCAAACTTCCTATAGATGTAGCTCAAGACTATTTGGATCACAAAGCTAGAGAGTGTGATGCCACCTTTGAGGTTACTGAAGAAGGGAGAATATTTTATAATTTTACACTTTAGTAAGGACAAAATTGATGACTCGGATTTTTTTAGCGATCGCATCGATTTTAGGAGGATTATCAGTAGCAGCTGGAGCCTTTGCTAGCCACGCTTTGAAAGAGAAACTGACCGAACGAGCATTGGAAATTTTTCAGACTGGTGCTCGCTATCAAATGTACCATGCTCTAGCGCTAATGTTGGTAGCCTTGTTGTTGAGCCGTTCAGAAGTAGCACAAACCTCCCTTACCGTAGCTGGCTCAGCTTTTATCGCTGGAATTGCCATTTTTTCTGGTAGTTTGTACGCCCTGAGTTTAACCGGGATCAAGTGGCTAGGAGCGATCGCACCATTAGGTGGTGCAGCGTTGATCTTGGGATGGGGTTGTTTAGCGATCGCTGCTTTCTCTTTCCAGTAATCATTCTCGACACTAATATTGTCTTGACTGTTGACAGTCAACCTTCAACCTGTAACCTTCAACCTTCAACCTTCAACCTTTAACTTTCAACCTTAAATTTTAAATCTTAAACCTTAAATTTTAAATCTTAAACCTTAAACCTTCAACCTTGAATCTCCCGCTCAGCAGCATAAACACCTTGGACGTTATACCAGTTAAGGAAAATTCGGGCAATTTCTAAAGCTAGCTGGGATTTACCTCGGTCAATTAGCCATTGTAAAAAGGGAGCCATAGTGCGTTCGTTGAGTCGTCCACCTAAAGACAGAATCCCCCAGAGTAATCGGTGTAGCCAGGTCATCTGAATCATCATCCTGACTTCCCAGGTAGGGTGCTTCCGGTAGAACAATACACCCATACGCCCCCGTTGAATTTCCCGGTCAATCATCCGGGGAATTTGGTCGAGGCTAAAGGGAGGATGCCAATGATAACCTACCGCTTCCGGACATTTAATCAGTTTTAAGCCCAGCTGTTTTAGTCGGACACCCAGTTCTAAGTCTTCCCAGCCATAAAGTTGGAAGCGGGTATCAAACAGTCCAGCTTCTAAGAGCCATTTGCGTGCGATCGCAACATTCCCCGTCGCAAAATAGGCAGCAGAGAAATCAGTAATTTTATAGGGTTCGCTGGTAGGGTCGTCGAAATTACAGGTATTGATCACCCAACCGTAGGTAAATAAGCGATCGCATCCCAGACGCTGCTCTGCCTGTA
>NZ_JAAHHE010000140.1:0-8194 GCF_010692525.1 Moorena sp. SIO3B2 | reverse complement strand
AAAATTACCATCAATCGTCCCCACAAACGCAACGCCTTTCGTCCCAAAACCGTCTTTGAACTTTATGATGCTTTCTGTGATGCCCGCGAAGATCACAGTATTGGTGTTGTTTTATTAACTGGTGCTGGTCCCCACACCGATGGCAAATACGCCTTTTGTGCTGGTGGTGACCAAAGTGTACGAGGTCAGGCTGGATATATTGGAGAAGATGGCGTTCCTCGCTTAAACGTATTAGATTTACAACGCCTGATTCGTTCCATGCCCAAAGTAGTGATTGCCCTAGTTGCTGGATATGCTATTGGTGGTGGTCATGTCCTACATGTGATTTGTGACCTAACTATTGCTGCTGATAATGCTATCTTTGGTCAAACTGGCCCGAAAGTCGGTAGTTTTGATGGTGGGTTTGGCGCTAGCTATCTTGCCCGAATTGTTGGTCAAAAAAAGGCCCGAGAAATTTGGTTTCTCTGTCGTCAATACACCGCATCTCAAGCCCTAGAAATGGGTTTAGTTAACTGTGTCGTTCCAGTGGAGAAGTTGGAAGCAGAAGGGCTACAGTGGGCAAAGGAAATTTTGGCAAAAAGTCCTATTGCCATTCGTTGCTTGAAAGCTGCCTTTAACGCGGATTGCGACGGTCAAGCTGGTCTACAAGAGCTAGCTGGTAATGCTACGTTACTCTATTACATGACAGAAGAAGGAGCTGAAGGTAAACAAGCTTTCTTAGAAAAGCGTCCACCAGATTTTCGTCAATACCCTTGGTTACCTTAGATTATAGCAGTGTAAGCATATGCGCTACGCGCACGCTACTTGAGGTGCCGTCAGCTATCAGCAGTCAGCTTATGGGCAAATCCCCAGACTTTCAATTCTGATTAATCTCGAACTATTAGGTGCGACCCGTGGCGAATTTAATTCTTAATATTGTGCCTTGGCGCACGCTACGCGAACGGCGCACGCTACACGAACGAGGTTTATTTTAAGCATGATAGCTGACGGCACCTCAAGTAGCGTGGGCTTTTAGCTCACGGCTGACGGCTGATGGCTGATAGCACCTCAAGTAGGGTGCGCGTAGCGCATATGCTTATATCACTGTTCCCTGTTCCCCGTTCCCTGTTCCCTACCTCTACATCGTTAATTTTAAACTTGGTGCCAGATCTGATTATCAAGAAAAAACGCACCTTATTTTGAATCAAAGTGCGAGTAAAGCTATTTTAAGATCAGATATCAGGTGCCGATTTTTATGAAATTATTTGGCTTTTTCAGCTGACACCTGTAAGCAGGTAACTACTAGAACTAGAAGATTTGGTTTAAACTGGTTTTTGTGAAATTTTTTTATTTGAATTATTGATTGTATTAAGGGTAAAGTCACTAGTAAGTTACTGCTGATATTGCTGATAATACGAACAATTTACTTCAACAATTTACACCAGCATGATATCTGTTGACGAACTTTTAGAGGTGATGGTCTCACCTTGAACGGTCGTGTCTGTCCCAGAGGATGTTTCAGAGCACGTTACCGATAGCTCCTCTGTGAGCATCAGTTGTTCATCTTGCCACATCTGTTCTAGTGTCTCCCAAGAAGAAGAAGAAGAAGAAAATGTAGGCACAGCAAAAGCACAAGCTTTCCAGCTAGCTCTGACAGGCACCCCCAGTTGTTGACACATACCCCCTCGTCGTCCTTCTGACTGATAATACTGGCAAAATCTGCAACTAGATATAGGTAAATTCAATGTTTTCATGATAAGTCTTTGTTCAGGAAAATTTTATCTCCTCTTCACATTTCATTCTGCTACCTCTTACCTCAGCTTCTTATAGATAGCAAGCTGTTGACCAGCCTAGGTTATAGCCATATCGTTAGCCACTGAAGCTTTAATATTTTCTTAAGAAGTTTGTTACAAATAGATACATTTTATTTTACAAAAAGTAACAAAAAGAGATGGCTTCTGAAAGAATTGGCTTGCTTTATACCAAAAACCCATAGGGATCAACCAAAAAAACACACCAAAAGTGTATTTAGATACTGAATTTAGCCCGATTAACTTATGAAAAAGTATCAGTTCAGTGTTCTAAAAATCAAGGGAACAGCGGATCCCGGAACAGGGAATTGGGAATAGGCAAGAGCCAAGAGCCAAGAGCCAATAGGGAACAGGAATGCCCCCGACCTCCCGACCTCCCGACCTCCCGACCTCCCGACCTCCCGACCTCCCGACCTCCCGACCTCCCGACCTCCCGACTCCCGACTCCCGACTCCCTTCTAAAACCTTGCTCTAAATTTGCCATTGCTTAGTAGCACAAAGACCACAGACATCCCAACGGTGGAGTTCTCCTGGTGGAGTCGGACACTGACACTGAGGACAAAGTGGTAAATTTTGCGATCGCATCTGCATCATCTTTGCCCAACGTTTAAACGCTGCTTGGGGTATGTGAGTTTGGTCACTCGTTGTGTCAGTACTTTTGTCAGTGGCTTGACTACTTTCTGTGTTTTCTGTGTGGTCTAACTGCTCACAAACCAGTGATGAAGACATTGGCAAGATGGTGCTAGGGTGTCTGTGGTTTGGGGTCAACTCAGATTTTGAATAGCCATTGCCCAAAACTTGTGTTTTATGCCACTGAGCCGGAGAAAAGTGGATGTCAACTAGGGGCTCAGACCAACCAGCATTAAGCCGTTTCAACAACATCCGGCGCTGAAATTTTAGTTCTTGTGCCCAAACAGAGCTAGACGTAGCCACATATAAGATATCCCTAGAGATAGCATAGGGTCTGGTATGATTAGCTATGTTCACTCCTACTATTTCAGACCAACACTTAATTAGGGATGACAAGCGTTGTATACCTTGCCACTCGGGCTGATTTGTAATCCTATCTAAGATCTGATTGAGTGATTTAAGCATATCGCCTTACTAGATAGCGTTTATCGCAGTAATGAGGTACAGTCTTCTTTGAATTTGATTTCCTGTATTGATGCAGCGCATCCCTATTATTTATTGTTTCTTACCTGTTCCCTGTTCCCAGATCCGCTGTTCCCTAAAATTCCGAAATTGTGTACCTCATAGCTATGAGAATTGCTATAATTAGTTAATTTGACAATAGTTTTGATTGCTTCAGGACTTACGTCCCAGCGTCGAAGCCTTTGCCACGCTAGAAGCTTGTGTCACACTGGCCAAAAACTAGCTTATAGTTAGTAGGGTGACCCTAAAGATAGAATGGCTAGCGTTAAGTCCTGTTGCTTGTTCTGTAGCACAAACGACCGATAGAGTCCGCCATGAGCCAAAACTCCTCAGTTAATTCTTCCCCTAGCTCGACCGGTAACTACAAACTCAACTCAGTTTTACAAGCTGCTCTGAGTAGCCTTGATGTACAACTAGAGGAAGAATTAGCGCGCTACCGACGTCGAAGAGTAGGACGCCCAGTAATGACTAACCGTGGTCTTGGTCGTAACCGGGTCCGTAAACCCCTAGAGTTAATTTCTGTCGGTGAGGTAAAACAGAAACCCTCACCATCACCGACAAACCAGACCATCTCTCGACTAAACCAGCCATCAACCATTGCACTGCCAAACCTAACCACCAAGGCGACAACTTCTCAGAAACAACCACAACAGCCATTGGTTGAGGAGACTGAATCCCTAGATTCCCTCTCATCACAGTCCCCGAAACCTACTCAGCCACCAGTTGTATCCCAGTATAATAATGGTGACAGTGCTAGCCTAGGAATTCAGAAAGAGGCTACGGAGCAACTTAACCCTCCTGAAAAATTGCCTGAAGACTCAGGTAGTTTGATCAAGTTAGGGGCTAACCAAACCCAGCCAGAAGATTATCTCGAATCATCAGAAAAACTACTACAGAGTCTGGCAGAAGATGAAGAAGAATTTGACAACCAAAAGCAGGTGTCTTACCAACTGCTGACTCCGTTAAATGTCGGTTTCATGGTACTTTTGCTGTTGTTAAGCGCTACCCTACCCTATATCTTCTCCAATCCATCGGTGTTAAGTAATCTGGATCTGTCACGGCTGATCAGCTTCATCATCCCCAAGATCTCCAAAACCCCTCAGCAAATTAAACCACATAAACCACAACAGACTGAGTCGATTCCCCATTCTCCCCTACAGGGTGGACCTAATTTGGCTTCTGAGGAATTTGTAGACTTGAACTTACATACCCTTTCTCAAGTGGAAGCTACTCCAGGACCGCAGCAAAAACCTTTTTATACAAAAGATGTTCCTTTACCTAAGGTGGTTGAATCAGCTCCTAAGGTGGTAACTAGACCGATGCCTCCTAAAGGGTCTTCCTTATCTTCAGTACTTTTGCCTTCTGTTCAACCACTGCAAAAGGTTCCCTTGTCATCATTACCAACCACCTCAGGCTCTTTAGTACCCCCAGAAAGACGGGTACAGTCAGGATTACTTAAGCCAGCTATCTCTGAAACACTCCAGAATCAAGCCGCATCTCTAAGAACAGTGGTAGAGGAGTCTTTACCTGCTCGCGATCCTTTCTACTATGTGCTGATCAACTACGATGGTAAACGTTCCCTACAGCAAGCTAGGACAATTGTTCCTGATGCCTATGTGCGCAAATTATCTCAAGGTACCCGGATTCAGATGGGAGCTTTCAAATTTGAACATGAAGCACAAGGTTTGGTCGGAAAACTCCAGCAACAGGGAATTTCTGCTTCGATTTATCATCCTTAGTTAAGTTGAAACTGTCAAGTGTCAAGTTCAATCTTAATGACATCAGTTTTCATTCCCTAAGCCCTGATCATGTATGGAAAGCTGCCATGGGATTATTAGATCGTATGTTTAGAATAATTCGCGCTAGCCTTAATAGTCTGATTAGCCAAGCTGAAGATCCTGAGAAAATCCTGGAACAGGCTGTCGATGATATGCAGCAGGATTTGATTCAAATGCGGCAGGCTGTAGCTCAAGCGATCGCTACCCAAAAACGCACGGAACGACAAGCCTCCCAGGCTCAAGCCGCTGCTGAGCAATGGTACCGTCGCGCTCAGTTAGCCTTGTCAGCAGGAGACGACCAGTTGGCACGGGATGCCCTGACACGGCGGAAATCTCATCAACAGACTGTCACAACCATGAAAGCTCAGCTTTCCCAGCAAGCTGAGCTTGTTTCCAAGCTTAAGGAAGATCTCCGTACCCTAGAGCAGAAAATCTCAGGGGCCAAAACTAAAAAGAACTTGTATATTGCTCGGGCTCAATCAGCTAAGGCATCCATGAAAATTAATGAGATGCTGGGTAATGTGGGTAACAGTAGTGCCTTGAGCGCTTTTGAACAGATGGAAGAAAAGGTAATGCAGCTTGAAGCCCGGTCTGAGGCAATGGCTGAATTAGGCGGCAATCAACTGGATAAAAAATTTGCTGCTCTCGAAGGTAACTATGATGTGGAAGCTGAGTTAGCCGCCATGAAGGCTAATCTGATTAAAGGAACCGAAACTCCTCAATTACCCTCAACTCAGACATAATAACCGAAAAATCCGGAAAAATTGGATAAATAGCCGGAAAAAGTAAGTAGTTTCCCCATGGTCACCTCAATTGCACCTTGAGAAAGTTGTATCAAAACACCTTAGAGCCTTGACCCAAGGGGTTACTATATACGCAAACCGCACCTTCTCGACCTTCTTTCTCAATACTCGGAAAGGGAATAGGTAGAATAAGACAAGGACGTTTTCTGCTGAAGATGGCACTATTATATCATAAGCGCCTGTGGAAACCAGTTTTTAACCCCTCGAACAGCAATCCCGATCAATCCCCCATGGTTCAGCCGCCAGAAAGTTCAACCCTTAGCTTGTTGTCTAGCACTTTTTCCCAAGAAGTTTTTAAACTGGATGAAAGGCTCCCTGTCTTAATGGCTAGGGTATGGGTCAAGCCCGCAAATTTTTCAGTTACCCAATCAGACTTGAGATGGGACAGCAACAATTGCTTGTCCCTCAAGACAACTTAACTCAAGACAACTTAACTAGGCTTACGCACCAGCAAGCCAGTTTTATACCTACTTTGTACATTCCTAGAGGATAAACAGCGTTATGGGATTATTTGATCGCCTTAGCAGAGTGGTTAGAGCTAATCTGAACGATATAGTCAGCAAGGCTGAGGATCCAGAAAAGATTCTTGATCAAGCTATTGTTGATATGCAAGAGGATCTGGTTCAATTGCGTCAAGCAGTTGCCAGGTCAATTGCTGAACAAAAACGCACAGAGCAGCAATACAACAAAAACCAAACAGAAGCTAACAACTGGCAGAAAAGAGCTCAGCTGGCTCTGACCAAAGGGGATGAAAACCTGGCTCGTGAGGCTCTGGTGCGTAAGAAGAGCAATTCTGATACTGCTGGTACCCTGAAAACTCAGTGGGATCAGCAAACTGAGCAGGTCAATAATCTTAAGCGTAATCTGGTTGCTCTCGAAGGCAAAATTTCCGAAGCCAAGACCAAAAAGAATATGCTCAAAGCACGAGCTCAGGCGGCTAAGGCCAATGAAAAGTTACAACAAACCATGGGGTCTCTCAATACTAGTGGCTCCGTAGCAGCGTTTGAGCGTATGGAACAGAAAGTCTTGGATATGGAGGCTCGTTCTCAAGCTGCCCATGAGCTGGGTGGTAGTGACTTGGAAAGTCAATTTAAACTCTTGGAAGGCAATGATGTTGAAGATGAGTTGGCCACGATGAAAGCTCAGTTGGCTGGTGGTTCTGTATCTCAAGGAGCTTTACCAGCCCCAGAGGAGAAAAAATCGACTTCCTCAGATTCACCCGTTGACAAAGAGTTGGAAGACCTCCGCAAACAAATTGATAATCTGTAGTCAGATCAAATCCGGTTAATCACTTTGGTTTCACTGAAATTGTTAATTGTTAATGGTTAAGGGTTAATTGGTAATTGTTAATTGGTTATTAGCTAATTGCTTACTAGCTAATTGGTTACTAGCCAATTTTCGATTTTTAAGTTTTAGTTGACTAATTAATCACTTTGTGTTAAGTAAAATGGTTAATGGTTAATGGTTACTAGCCAATTTTCCATTAACTCATGATTCAAGTTGCCAATTAAAGCGGTAACTGGTGGTATAATTCTGGAGAGTATCCTAGAGTCTTTCTCAGTAACAGCAACTTCCAAGCAATCGGTGAGAAAGCAATCGGTGAAAAACACTCAGGAAACAATAACTTAGCGGCACTGATCAACTTACCTCGTTTAAGAGCTACTAAGCCCCAATGTAATCTCAGATAAGCGCCCAGCTCCCACAGTAATGGGAGTTTACCTTGATATTTTTCACTGACTAGTTCATAGATTTTTTGCTTAATCGAAATATGAGTCTTCAGACGTTTCTGGAACGAAAATTTTTGATTATAAGCACCAGACCAAACCGTCCGGTAAGCTAGGCACTTATTGATAAATATAGCATCCCCAAACTGGGCGATTCTAATCCAGGAATCAATATCATCAAAGTTGGTATCTAAGCTAGAATCCCAACCACCGGAACTGAGAAACCCATCACGGGAGAAAGCGACTTGCGCTGGGGTGCCAAACGGTACCATTTCCAGAAGCATTCCATAATGAATGTCTTCTTGGGCAATATATAACCTTGGCGGTGAACCTACTCGCCGTGTTATACTTAGTTCTACTCCTAAGGTATTTACTTGAGCCGATTGGCAAGAGCAAATCACTGCTTTCGGATGTAATGCGATCGCATTAGCCATTTCTTCAATGCAGTTCTTGGCTAAGTAGTCATCATCATCCAACAGCTTGATCCAATCACCAGTTGCCAACTCTACCCCTTGATTTACCGCTTTCGAGTGGCCCATATTATCGGAATTTCGGTGATAAACCAAGCTATGCTCACCAGCACGTGCCAACGCTTCACTGCGCTCTTGGACATAACCTTCAGTCCCATCAGACGAACCGTTGTCAACGATAACAATTTCACAGGGAAACGTCTGAGCAAGCGCGCTTTCAATTGCACGCTTGAGTAGATCTAGACGATTATAAGTCGTGATGACAACGCTGAATTTCATCTGGCACCCTCCAGGAAAATTCTGTTATTAGCTTAGCTTTAACCATCAAAGCTCCAACCTGATAATTTCCCTGAAAGCTTTATAACTAATAAGTTTAGCGTCATTATATCCCCATGTTGTTTAAAAGTTTCTAGTTAAAGTTTAAACTCTCAACCTGTAACCTTCAACCCACTAACCTTCAACCTTCAACCTTCAACC
>NZ_JAAHHE010000014.1:0-25511 GCF_010692525.1 Moorena sp. SIO3B2 | reverse complement strand
CTGCCATCAACTAATCCACGGAAGCAGACCGAAAGGTCAGGATATCTAGGAGCTGGGTGCGGTGAAAGTCGCACGCCCAGATTTGAAGGAGAGGTGCCCTGGGTAATACCAGGCATCGACTCTAACGGAGATTGGATGCAGTCATTAATCGTAGGGTGGGCAGTGCCTAGCAACGGGATTGGCAAGCTTGGTCAATCTGTCTGATCCACTGCCCACCCTACATGAACTTGGTGAGGTACATTTTTAATTTTAGGCAAGAGGCAAGAGGCAAGAGGCAAGAGGCAAAAGGCAACATAAAAAAATATTGTGTACCTCATTAATATGAGAAATGCTCTAGTGATTGACTAGCAACTAATCAAAATAAGAAGTAACGCTGTGCCATGGGTAAAACCGTTGCGGGCTCGCATGTTAATAATTCCCCATCAGCTCTGACTTCATAAGTTTCTGGATTGACCTCAATCTGTGGCAAGGCGTCGTTGAGTTTCATGTCGGTCTTGCTCAAGTTGCGGGTGTTGGAAACGGCAACAGCGGATTTTTGTAAGCCAATTTGAGCTGGGATGTCTTGGTCTAAGGCAGCTTGGGACACAAAGGTAACGGATGTGGCTGCGATCGCACCACCAAAACTACCAAACATCGGACGCATATGAATCGGCTGGGGTGTGGGAATACTAGCATTGGCATCACCCATTTGGGACCATGCGATCGCACCACCTTTAATCACTATCTCTGGCTTGACTCCAAACATGGCTGGACGCCACAGACACAAATCCGCTAGCTTCCCTTCTGCGATGGAACCGACATAATTAGCAATTCCGTGAGCGATCGCAGGATTAATCGTATACTTGGCAACGTAACGCTTGGCTCGGAAATTGTCGTTTTCCCCAGTTTCCCCAGTAGTGGTGGATAACACTCCCCGTTGCACTTTCATTTTGTGGGCTGTCTGCCAGGTACGGATAATCACTTCACCCACCCGTCCCATGGCTTGAGAATCAGAGGCAATCATACTAAAAGCCCCTAAATCATGAAGGATATCCTCGGCAGCAATAGTTTCCCGACGAATCCGGGACTCAGCGAAGGCCACATCTTCAGGAATGCCCCGGTCTAGGTGATGGCACACCATGAGCATATCGAGATGTTCTTCTAGGGTATTAACGGTATAGGGACGGGTAGGATTGGTAGAAGAGGGCAATACATTAGCTTCACTACAGACTTTAATAATATCTGGAGCATGACCTCCCCCTGCTCCTTCGGTGTGGTAGGTGTGAATGACTCGGTTTTTGAAGGCAGCAATGGTATTTTCCACAAACCCAGCTTCATTTAGGGTATCGGTATGAATTGCCACCTGGACATCAAACTGATCCGCCACACTTAAACAGGTATCAATAGCGGCTGGAGTAGTGCCCCAGTCTTCGTGCAGCTTCAATCCCATCGCACCCGCTATCACTTGTTCCTGTAATCCTTCGGGTTTGGCACTATTGCCTTTCCCTAAAAACCCTAGATTCACAGGAAATGCATCCGCAGCTTGCAGCATCCGGTGAATATTCCAAGCACCAGGAGTACAGGTTGTGGCGTTAGTGCCAGTGGCTGGACCTGTACCACCGCCGATCATAGTAGTGATACCAGATGCGATCGCAGTTTCAATCTGTTGGGGACAAATAAAGTGAATGTGAGCATCAATCCCCCCTGCTGTGACAATCATGCCTTCCCCAGCAACTGCTTCGGTGCTAGGACCAATAATAATAGTGACATTGTCCTGGATGTAGGGATTTCCAGCTTTGCCAATGTTAACTATTTTGCCATCTTTAATACCAATATCGGCTTTAACAATACCCCACCAATCCAGGATTAGGGCGTTAGTGATCACCAAATCCACAGCACCCTCGGCGCGGGAGATGGGGGATTGTCCCATCCCATCTCTAATCACTTTACCACCACCGAATTTAACTTCATCACCATAGGTGGTGTAGTCCTGTTCCACTTCGATCACTAGTTCTGTATCAGCCAAGCGGATGCGATCGCCTACGGTAGGACCATAAGTTTCGGCGTAGGCACGACGATCCATACGATAACTCATCAACAACTCCTTGATTAAGGGTAATAGGTAATGGGTAATGGGTAATAGGTAATGGGTAATGGGTAATGGGTAATGGGTAATGGGTAATGGGGAATTTTATCCCCTCGGCCAAACTCTGGGATTACCTCTGGGTAGCGCTTGCTTTAGAAAAAAAATAGTAACTGTATATCAAGTTGACAATATCAAGTTGACCGATCAAGTTGACCATTAATTTTGCCATTGAAGCCGTACACCTGACGACTACCAACAAGAGTGACTAATTCCACCTCTCGTTCGTCTCCCGGTTCAAAGCGGATAGCGGTGCCAGCTGGAATATTTAAGCGCATGCCTTTAGTAGCTTCCCGGTCAAATTTGAGAGCTTCGTTGACTTCAAAGAAGTGAAAATGAGACCCTACTTGAATAGGGCGATCGCCTGTATTAGCTACCCGTACTCTGATGGTGGCACGACCAGCATTGAGTTCTATTTCCCCTGTTTGGGGAATGATTTCGCCTGGAATCACTAACTAACTCCTTAAACCCTGACTAGCTTTTCATTATCTGGTGAATTAGTTGATTATCTCGTGAATTAGATTTTTTTGTAGCCTTAACTTACACACTGAAGTATATAGGAAGTGGAGTTTAGTTTTTTTTTAAGGTTCTAGGCTCTAGGCATAAGGGGTCTACATTGAATGGCTCTAGGATTCTGGGGTATGAAGCTGCGCGATCTTAGCACGGAGGCTGTCAACTGCTTTTTTTTGTACCTATTACTTATTACCTATTACTTATTACTTATTACCTACTACTTATTGCTTATCACCTATTACTTATTGCTTATTACCTATTACCCTTACCATATTTTTTTATCTAGCTTATCTTTTCTTTACACAGTCTTTAATCAATTAATCCTGACTTCTCTAGTCTGTTCTGAATAATCGATATAGGTGTTATTGAATTTTTATTTATTAAATATTTGATGGTTATATTTCTACAGTTAATGATTCCTTTTTGGTCAACTCTGACATCTTACATTGCTTTTAAAGCTATACTAATCGCCAAAAATATCCTACTTATGGAAAAATCTTGCTTGATCAGCAGCCGGTTATTCAGAAATTTATTTTGGCAACTATTCGCCATATTAAATTAGTCATGACTACTCTCCCTACTTTTTTGTTTTCCTGTCTGGTGTTTGATTTAATTTTTTTAAAGGTTTTTTAACCATTGTTTCGTGCTTATGGGACTCCCTTCACTAGTTAAATCATGGAAAATCTTAAAATTCCAACTGAATAAAGTTCACCCCAACAACAATAGGATTCTTGAATCAAATGAGCCTAAGTTCAAAGAAATCTTGACGAAACGAATCCAGATTGTTGATAACTGTCTTTATACGATTAATGACTGTATGAATAGCCTGAATAACATCGTAGATCATCAAGGAACTGCACAACTAAGCAGTGAGCAAATCAATGACCTCAGAAACCAACTTATCCATCTCACAGAAGAACTCCGTCAACTCCGGTGAATCCTCTGATGATTTAAGATGAGTTAAACAGTTACTTATCAAGCTTTTTGTGGGATTAACGAATTGGGTCATGTACAGTAACCAGTTTAGTCCCATCGGGAAAGGTTGCTTCTACCTGGACTTCATTCACCATTTCGGGGACTCCTTCCATCACATCATCCCGCGTCAGCAGGGTAGTGCCGTAACTCATTAAATCAGCTACTGGACGTCCTTCCCTTGCACCTTCCAAAATTTCCGCAGAAATGTAGGCAACGGCTTCTGGGTAATTTAGCTTCAACCCCTTTTCCTTGCGTCGTTCTGCCAATAAGGCGGCAGTAAAAATTAGTAGTTTATCCTTTTCTTGGGGTGTCAGTTGCATTGTTTGATCCTGTGGTTAGTAGCAATTTTGATATTACAACGGCCAAACCCGTGGCTTAATAATAGGACGCCCGAATAGATTAACGCGCAACAGTTGCCAAACCTCCGTAAACCAGTGTCTCACCTCCTCAGTTGAACCACCACGATAGCGGCATAATAATCCTGACATCAGCTGAGTTACCCCAGCTTCCCCTACATACTCCCTAGCATTCCAAAGTTCCCTGGCTTGTTCGAGAATCTCTGATGATAGCGCTTCCCCTACCAAAACTAATGTTCCTACCACTGGTTGTCCCGCTAAACCATAAGGACTAGAGAAGGTGGCTTCGCTAGCTGGTAACCATTGTCGGTCAATCCACTGTGGATGTCCTTGCTGCCAAACTTCCGTATGCGATCGCCAATTTCCCTCCACAAACCTTTCTCCTCTGGCACTGCGTCCAAATCGAGTAATTTCCCAGCCTAACCAACTGGCTCCGGGCGCTAATTCTACCCGCAAATCCTGCCGGTAAACTGCACCATTGAATACAATCGTTTCCTGGGGAAACCATTCTAAACAAGCACCAGTCTCTACTTGGAGCCGGATGATTTGTCTAGTTTCTGGCTGATTTAAACTAGCGCTATTGTTTTTTAAACTAGCGCTAGAGCTTATTTGTTTAGTTTCTAGCTTTTTTAAACTAGCGCTATTGTTTTTTAAACTAGCGCTATAACTTCCCTTACCATAAGCTTTACTAGCAGCAGCAGTGGTGATTAAAGCATGAGTCCCGGATTCAAGGTGGATATCTTGAGATAGCTTGTCCCCTGCTACCATTCCTCCAGCGGTATGAAGTACCACACTGTGACAAACCTCTAGCCCTTCTGGATAAAACGGTCGCTGTACCTTCAAGGGAGCTTTGGCGTAGGTGTGAATAGGTTGAGTTTTTCCATGGGCTAAGGCAAAGCGTAATTCAAGGCTGCCATGCCATCGAGATTGATCACTATCTGTCGGTTGTGATTGAGAAAGTTGATTCACCAATAGTTAAAGGGCAATGTAGGGTAATTGACCGGGTCGCTTGGGCGTTGCTCAATATCAGAATCATATCAACTATAGTTGAGCAAGTTACTAATTACCGATTACCGATTACTGATTACCGATTACCGATTACCGATTACCGATTACCAATTACCAATTACCAATTACCAATTACCAATTACCCTTAAGTCTTCAACAATTTGGCAAGCCTTGATCTGTCACTAATTGCCCGATTGAATCGGTGCCAAACTAATCACAGTACGTTGGTTAACAGGAGAAGTCGGGTCAGTACCAGGTTGGGGTTCAGAGAAACCTAATCCTTCCACAAAGAATTGATGGGAGGGCTAGCCACTGTTGACGATTTTCTACAAATATCTTGCAGTATCTTCAAAAATATGTTAGACTTTGATTAAGAATCTAGTGTCATTGAAAACATTCTGGTTCCTTGAATTGAAGCCGAAAACCAAAGCTTTAATGATAGTGGTTGCGTTTTCTATTAAACACAGATTTATGCGCCTTGAGCGGAACAAAACCTATCTTGGCCTTGGGAGATACCCCCTGGCTGCGAGAGCAGCTTGCATTAGTGGGCTAAAATCTGCAAAGTAGATTTTGGTAGCTAAAAAGTATCGGACTTAATTGAAACGAAGCCTTGGCAAACTTGACTTCACCTAAAACTTCTAAGTTAGTTAGGGGCTGGGGGTTTTGTCCCTCTGCCTCTGCCACTTGAGTGCCTGTAGAGTCAGATTTTTGTTCTGGTTGCGATTCCTTGGCTTTATCATCTGCCTCAGCTACTTGAGTGGCGGTAGAGTCAGATTTTTGTTCTGGTTCAGTCACGGTTTTTTCCGGTTCTGATTCCTTAGCTTGATCCGCTTCAGTGTTAGAGGAATCCTTAGGTTGAGCCGCAACTTCCGACTTTTCCTCAGCTTTTCCTGGAACTGAAGCCTGAGTGTTATTATCTGCCTCAGCCACTTGAGTGGCAGTAGAGTCAGGTTTTTGTTCTGGTTGAGGAACGGTTTTTTCCGGTTGTGATCCCTGAGCTTGATCGGCTTCAGTAGAATCAGCTACCTGAGTTTGAGCCACAACTTCCGACTGATCAGAATCTGTCGGAGGGGTTGTAGCTATACTTTGCTCAGCTGTTGGGGGCAGATAGTTAGCGGTAAACAGTTCTGTGGTATTAACAGGAACATCTTTTGCCTTACCGGAAGCTGCCAAAACTTCCGCAGTTTCCCCTATTCTTTTTGCCAAAGTTCCTGATTTCATCCAATCTTTCGCCTCAGCCGCCGTAAAAAACTGCATCCCCTTACTAGCAGTTTCCCCATCCCTGAGATTAGCTTTCTCTACCTGGTCGTAGTATGTTTCTACAAAATCTTGGATCTCTTTGGGATTGGATTTCAGGATACGCTCAGAGGCCACTACTACATCTAAGTTGGGTTGATTACCATCTGTTTGCTCTGTTCGGTTCAACAGAGCAACGATTTTGCCGTTAGGCTTGTGAGTCAGGAATTGGTCTAAGCTAGTGCCAATCAGATCAGCTTGTTCCTGACCCAGAGCTGCTGCACGAGTTTCCTGGTCTGACTCTTGAGCATAATTGAAACCAATCCCCCGCTTAACCAGAGCGTCTCGGAAGTTAGCACTACTGAGGATTGAATAACCACGGTCGGTATCCCCTAATCCCTTAAGGTTAAGGTTTGTTTGAGCATCAGCATTCTCGGTTGCATTCTCTGTTGTCGTAGAAGATGTAGTAGAAGAGTTGACATCTTCTATAGACGGAGTACTAATACGGTTAAATTGCAAGGAGCGAGAGTTAGAGCTACTTACCCACCAGGCTGCACCGATGAGTAAAGCAAATGCTAATGCCAAGCTCCCTGGGATTATTTTATTGTCAGTAGTTTTCTTTTGATTCATCTTGATGCACCTCTCATACTCTTGCTATGTTGGCTATAATTTACCACCTTTGTTGCCAATTATTTCAGGCTTAATAAAAGTACATGTGGGTGAGGAAATTTTGTACTGGTTTTTAGGGAGTAGGAAATAGGTAACAATAATTTAATTTAGATGTACCTCAGGCTTACTAGGAAACGCTATAGTAGTCTTTTGTAGTCTTTTTTCGATTTTATCTATTTTGCATTATAGCGGTTATAAGTTGATGCTGATTAGACGAGTAAGGGCGCACAATGTAAGCCCTTAAAATTAATTTATGTAATTGATTGAGGTTATAATAATTATTATAAATATTCGTAAATAGATTTAAGTTAATGTAAATTTACGACAAAAAAAAATAGTTAATGATAGGATAAATTGCCGTAAAAAAGCAATACTTAGTAAGGATTATAATAAAATTTTTACAAGGCTTGAAAAAACTAGTGATGGCGTAAAAATTTTAGTGATTGAGTAGCCTAGAAGATTCCAGACTAGTTGTGCGATCGCATTAAATCCCATTAACTAGGTTTACGGTCAAACTCGGATCTTAAAAGCAACCAAACTAATGACTAACGACTAATAACCTATACATCTGGTGTATTATGCCAGACAATAAATTCACACTCATCTAGGGGTAGCGTACAGTCCTATAATTCGGAAACCGTGCAATAATCGTGTTTACCGTGACTGGATAATCTTTCCCTATGGTGCAAGTGCCTGACTCTACCGCCGAACTCGCTGCCCTGCTCAACGAACCCATGGATCTGGATTTCCAACTCCCGGACCCAGAGGATGAAGAAATTCAGGAAACCGACTTTGAACAGCTAGTGGATTACGCTTGGCGAGTATGCGATCGCTTTGACTTACAGACCGATATCTGGCGGGGACGGATTCTACGAGTAGTAAGAGACAGGGAGAAAAAAGGGGGTGAAGGAAGGGGAGCTGGATTTTTAAATTGGCTCAAAAGTCGGGAAATCGGCAAGAGTCAGGCTTACTCCCTGATTGAACTGGCTAACAGTGCCGATACTCTGTTAATCGAGGGTCAGCTTAGTCATGATGCCATTAATAACTTCAGTAAACGGGCATTTGTGGAAACAGCTAAGTCGGCTCCCGAAGTCCAGCAGCTGGTGACAGAACGAGCTCAACAAGGCGATCGCATCACCCGCCGGGAGGTCAAACAGGCATCTGATCAATGGACTGCCATGTCCTCAGAATTACTACCAGAGGAAGTTAAAGAAAAATCCGCTGAAGGGGGTCTCCCATCCAGTTACCTAGCCCCATTGGTCAAAGAGATGGAAAAGCTGCCAGAAATCCACCTGATTCCATTACAAGAGGCAATTGCTACTAACCCAGATGTGGACACAGTTAAACACGTGACCTCAGATGCCCGTTGCTTAGCCAAGTATCTAGATGCATCTGCCCAAGTCCAAGCTATCAATCACACATCCTTGGATATGGAACTGGCTTTAGATGAAGCGCTACGGCTTGAGTGTTTAAACACTGCTGCTGATTTAGTGAAACAAGCCTTGGCACTAGAAAAGACTGTTGGCAAACTCTATACCACCTGGAAGCGTTTAGGTAGTCTGTCAGACCGATTGTATGTGGATACCGGGTCAAGTACTCCCCACTTGCGATTGCTGCTGACCTGTATGGATCGTCTAGCGGGTGACGTGATTGAAGTTCCTTTGGACGAGAGTGGAGAGCAGCTGATTCGCCTGAAAGTCATGACTGAAACGTAAGCTATCAGCAATCAGCTGTCAGCCGTCAGCCGTAACTCAGACCTTACGTTCGCGTAGCGCTGCCTTTGGCCTTAGCTTACCTCTTTTATTCAAAATCACATCAAGTAGCGTGGACACAAGTCCTTGGCTGAATGCTGATAGCTGAATGCTGATAACGGAATGCTGATAGCGGAATGCTGATAGCGGAATGCTGATAACAGAATGCTGATAACGGAATGCTGATAACGGAATGCTGATAGCGGAATGCTGATAGCGGAATGCTGATAGCGGAATGCTGATAGCGGAATGCTTACCTCCAATGACTAAGGGGAATTGGTATTTCATTAAGCTATTGGCCAATAATGCCCATCTTAATAGATAATAAACGATTGTTGTAGTCTAGAAAAAGGCTGAAGAAATCTATCGATCAGGGGATGGGCGACGATTTGGCTGTGAAAATAAGGCGTGCAGGGATGAAAGACAGTTTAGATCAGATGAGCGAGAATATACAAAAATTTTCTACCTTAGTGGACCTGCTACGTTACCGAGCAATACACCAGCCGGATCAGATAATTTATACATTTCTACTGAACGGGGAAACCCCAGACCGCTACCTTACCCATAAACAGTTAGACAACCAAGCCCAAGCGATCGCATCCGAGCTTCTACACCAGAACGCTAAAGGGGAGCGAGCGTTGCTACTCTATCCACCCGGTTTAGAGTTTATCACAGCCTTCTTCGGCTGCTTGTATGCGGGAGTGTTAGCCGTTCCTGCTTATCCCCCCCGCTCCAATCAAAATTTGTCCAGGCTAGAGGCAATTGTGGCAGATGCTCAGGCCAAATTTGCCCTCACTACTACCCCTCTATTAGAGAAAATAGAGACTCAGCTAGCTGAAAATTCCGCCAACAAGCAACTGAAGTGGCTGGCTACTGACAATCTGCCTACGCACCAGGAATCCGATTGGCAGCACCCGGACTCTAAGGGTCGCGTCGCGCGTGACCCGCGCGCTAAGACACAACCGCCCGTGCGCCAAACAAGCAACACCCTGGCTTTTCTACAGTACACCTCTGGCTCAACGGGTAAACCCAAAGGAGTGATGGTTAGCCACGGGAATTTGTTATACAACTCAGCTTTGATTAATCGGTGTTTCCAAGATACACCCCAAAGCAGAGGATTATCTTGGTTACCCGCTTACCATGATATGGGACTGATTGGCGGCATCCTACAACCCCTTTATGTTGGTCTTCCCATCATCCTGATGGCTCCAGTAGATTTCCTCCGCAAGCCTTACCGCTGGCTAAAAGCAATTTCAAAATATCAGGTGACTACCAGTGGTGCTCCGAATTTTGCCTATGAGCTGTGTGTGCAGAAAATTACCCCTAAGCAATTAGAAACCCTAGACCTGAGCAGTTGGCAAACGGCCTTTACTGGTGCAGAGCCGGTTCGAGCCTCGACATTAGAGCGATTTGCTCAAAAATTTGCCCCTTGTGGCTTCCGTCGGGAAGCATTTTACCCCTGTTATGGCATGGCAGAAACCACATTATTAGTCACTGGGGGCTTGAAAGACCAACCTCCAGTGGTAAGGGAATTTGAAGGGGAAGCTCTTGAACAAAATCGAGTGGTTCCCGTGCCAGAAAATCGTCTCAATCAGTCTAATGGTCAGTCTAATGGTAATGTGCCGACTCGAATCCTGGTCGGGTGTGGGCGGACTTGGTTAAATGAAAAAATTGCGATCGCACACCCCCAATCCCTCACCCAAGTCGAAGCCGGTGCTGTCGGAGAGATTTGGGTAAAAGGGCCAAGCGTTGCTCAAGGCTATTGGAATCAACCAGAGGTGACGGAAAAAACCTTTAATGCCTATCTAGCTGATACCGGTTCAGGACCATGGCTGCGCACTGGTGACTTAGGATTTATCCAGGATGGTGAGTTGTTTGTAACAGGTCGTCTCAAGGATTTAATTATTATCCGGGGTCGCAACCATTATCCCCAAGACATAGAATTGACCGTAGAAAAAAGTGATCCGGCTCTTCGCCCTGCCTATGGCGCAGCTTTTTCTGTGGAAGTGGAACAGGCTGAGCAATTGGTTATTGTCCAAGAAGTCTCCAGGAATTACCTGCGGAAACTAGATGTAGATCAAGTGGTTGAAGCCATCCGCAGTGCCATCTCCCAAGAATACCAGCTTCAAGTCTATGCTGTGTTATTGCTCAAGACCAATAGTATTCCCAAGACATCCAGTGGCAAAGTACAGCGCCATGCTTGTCGAGCTGGATTTCTAAACAATAGCTTGACAGTTGTAGGGCAATCGAGCTTGGCGCAGCAGCCAACCATTGCCCCAACCAAACCAGAAAAAGAACCCACTACTAATACTATCGGCCTTCAGCAAACCCGCCATACACTTCAAAAGTGGATAGTAGATTGGCTAGCGCGAGAAACAAAACTTCCTGCCAGGTCTATTAACATCAGCAAGTCTTTTGCTGATTATGGTCTAGATTCAGTAACAGCAGTCGAACTAGCTAATGATCTCGAAGAATGGTTAGGGGTGCCTCTGTCTCCTACACTGGCTTATGATTATCCCAATATCGAGTCCCTTGGCCAATATCTGGCCACAGTAAGTCAACAAAGCAACTCAAACCAGGGGGACAGCCCAAGAAAAATCGAACCGAGAGTGTCGAGTGCAGGTAGTGAGATGCAACAATTATGGGAGGCACAGTTCCAGAATCTGGATCGGTTCACCTCGACACCCTTTTATCGTTCACCGGTGACGGTTCAATCGATTTCCTCCAGTGGTGATCAAGAGGTAGACCAACTCTTAGCTGAGTTGGAAATGCTTTCAGAAGCACAAATCCAAGAAATTCTGGGAAAACCCATCAAATAGTTCCTAGATCTATGTTTCGATCTATGTTGCCAGTGGATGATATTGCTAAGCGGATTGCCAATCTCTCCCCCGAAAAACGCGCCCTTCTTGAGTTGCAGCTGCAAAAGAGGAAAGGGTTAAAAGAACCTATTGCTATTATCGGGATTGGCTGCCGCTTTCCAGGTGCCTCTTCCCCAAACTCCTTCTGGCAACTGCTCAAAAATGGTGTGGATGCTATTACTGAAGTGCCACCAGACCGTTGGGATATCCAGAAATTTTACGACGGGGATCCCACCGCACCAGGCAAAATGTATTGCCGTTATGGTGGTTTCCTAGGGCATGTTGATCAATTTGATCCAGAATTCTTTGGCATTGCTCCTCGGGAAGCTACCTATATCGACCCCCAGCAGCGACTACTGTTGGAAGTAATTTGGGAAGCACTAGAGGATGCAGGCCAAGTGCCTAGCCAAATCAGTGGAAGCCAAACGGGGGTCTTTGTTGGCATTTCCACTAATGATTATGGTCAGCTGCTCCTCCAAAGTCCAGAGGTGGTGGATACCTATACCAATACTGGTGTAGCTTCCACTATGGCAGCTAATCGCATTTCCTACCTACTGAATTTAAAAGGGCCAAGTCTAACGGTTGATACCGCTTGCTCCTCATCCCTAGTGGCAATTCATTTGGCTTGTCAGAGTATATGGAATGGTGAGTCAACCCTAGCCCTAGCAGGGGGAGTGAATTTGATGCTAACCCCAGTGGTGACGGTTGGGTTGAGTAAGTTAACGGCTTTATCTCCTGATGGTCGCTGTAAGGCATTTGATTCCCGTGCCAATGGCTTTGTCAGGGGCGAGGGGGCTGGGGTGATAGTAGTAAAGCCCCTATCCAAAGCCCTGATCGATAAAGATCCAATTTATGCTGTGATTCGAGGCAGTGCGGTTAACCAAGATGGGCGCACTAATGGGCTAACGGCTCCTAGTAGAGATGCTCAGGAAGCTGTTCTAGTCTCGGCCTACCAGCAAGCGGGCATTTCACCGTCAGATGTGCAGTATGTAGAAACCCATGGAACCGGAACCCTACTGGGAGACCCGATTGAAGCGATGGCCTTGGGAAATGTCCTAAAACGCGATCGCCTTTGGCGCGGCTTCGCCGATCGCGAAGCGGTTCTTTTGGAACATATCAACTCCCTAGTCCAGGGGAAACGCATCTTATTTTTGTACATGCTGGCGGGGTCAGGATTTCAGCGATCGAGTTCTGTTTGAAATCAATTGATTAAATCCTTACTGGATAAGGGTTTTGCAATTTAGATGCGTTTGCCCTAGTTCCTTTTGTCAAGCGTGATTGAGATGCTCTTACCCTGAGCTATAAACCTGGCTGACCCTAGAAGATATTCTGGTATTCGTTCCAACCGTTTGAAATAACCTTCTCCGCACCCTGATTCTGAAAGTTATTAGGATCCGGTAGACCAATATAGCTATAGTAGGACAGTTGGCCGTTGGGCTTTAGAGCAAACAGAACTCCACAACCTCCGGAAAAAACTCTACTATATTCGTTCCAACCGTCTGAAATAACCTTCTCCGCACCCTGATTCTGAAAGTTATTAGGATCCGGTAGACCAATATAGCTATAGTAGGACAGTTGGCCGTTGGGCTTTAGAGCAAACAAAACTCCAGAACCTCCGGAAAAAACTTTACCATATTCGTTCCAACCGTTTGAAATAACCGTCTCCGCACCCTGATTCTGAAAGTTATTAGGATCCGGTAGACCACTATAGCTATAGTAGGACAGTTGACCGTTGGGCTTTAGAGCAAACAAAACTCCACAACCTCCGGAAAAAACTCTACTATATTCGTTCCAACCGTTTGAAATAACCGTCTCCGCACCCTGATTCTGAAAGTTATTAGGATTCGGTAGACTACTATAGCTATAGTAGGACAGTTGACCGTTGGGCTTTAGAGCAAACAAAACTCCACAACCTCCGGAAAAAACTTTACTATATTCGTTCCAACCGTTTGAAATAACCGTCTCCGCACCCTGATTCTGAAAGTTATTAGGATTCGGTAGACCACTATAGCTATAGTAGGACAGTTGACCGTTGGGCTTCAAGGCATAAAGAATGTGAAAACCAGACTTACCTTCAGTCAAAACAGGGGTCAAGGTTGTAAATAGCCCGGTCATGGTAGCGAGTACAACCAAAAACATTCGACGTCTGATGACACTTTTCATTTGTTATACGCCGTTTCATGTGAATAAATGTGATTCGATTCCCTCCCAAGCTATAATTTAGAATATTTTAAATAAACACAATACTGTCATCAACAGCTGTTTAATTTATTCCACTTTATAGGGGCATCAGCAAGGGAATTGCTAAGTATTAAACATACACATAATTGATAATAATTTAGTTAGCACAATTGAGAATAGTTTAGTTAGCAAAGTTATAAAAAATTAATAATAATTAAGAATGATTTAGAATAATTTAGACATTCTGGCTAGGCTATACAATGCCAGGGTAAGCGCATCTTGTCAACAAACTGGGGGTAGTTCTCAATAAACCCGGTGTTATTGTGCTTATTGACAAGATATTTTATACATATAGTGTTTATGGAAATCAATAAACACTATATGTATGAATCAATCAATTAGATGTGTTTACTCTGCTGCCTAGTCTTGATAAAAATATTGCGATATAGTAATAAACCCTTAGTGGAAATGAATCTAACAAACCGAGGGTGAGTTGGATTTACCTCTTAATATAGAGTATTGGTATTTCTAGCTTAGTAAATGAGCAGATCCCCTCAAGCATCTACTCCCGAATCCAACGATAACCTTCCCAAAAGGGCAACTGAAGCAGCAAGGAAAGTTGCGCCTGAGAATACTGACCATCGGACAGTGGACCGCAGTAAGCTGACACCGATGATGCACCATTTTGCTGAACTAAAAGACCAGTATTCCCATGCTGTGCTGCTCTACAGAGTTGGGGACTTCTATGAAACCTTCTTTCAGGATGCCAGGATAATTTCTGAAGCCCTGGAACTGGTCTTAACCAGCAAAGAAGCTGGTAAGGGAGTGGGACGGGTGCCAATGACAGGGGTTCCTCACCATGCTTTGGACCGCTACAGCACCATGCTAGTGGAAAAAGGCTATGCGATCGCAATTTGTGACCAAGTGGAAGATGCCTCAGTAGCAGCCAAAGAAGGACGTCAGGTGCGCCGGGAAGTCACCCGTGTCCTTACCCCCGGTACCTTGATGGAAGAGGAGATGCTCCATGCTCGTCGTAACAATTTCTTGGCAGCAGTAGTAATTGCTAAGAATCATTGGGGTTTAGCCTATGCAGATATTTCCACTGGGGAATTTCTGACTACTCAAGACCGAGATTTAGACCTGCTGGTTCAGGAATTGATGCGCTTGCAGCCGTCGGAGGTATTAATTCCCACCAATGCTCCCGATTTGGGGAGTATGCTACGACCTGGTCAGACCTCTGAGAGTTTACCGGATTGTTTACCAAATTCATTTTGTTATGCACTCCGTCCCCAACGACACTTTACCTTGGCAGAAGCCCGACAGCGACTGTTGGAACAGTTCAGAGTGCGATCGCTTGAAGGGTTAGGGTGTGAACATCTGCCCCTTGGTGTCCGTGCTGCTGGTGGGTTGTTGGAATATCTGAAAGATACCCAAAAAGAAAATTATGTAGCGTTACAGATATTACGGACCTATACCATTGCTGATTATTTAATTCTCGACCACCAGACTCGTCGCAATCTCGAAATTACTGCTACTGTCCGAGATAACACCTTTAACGGTTCCCTGCTTTGGGCTCTAGATCGAACCAGTACAGCCATGGGAGGTAGAGCATTGCGGCGCTGGCTACTCCAACCATTACTAGAGATTAAGGGAATCCGGGCGCGACATGATACCATCGCGGAATTAGTGGACAATACTGGACTGCGCCAGGACTTACAGCAGCTGCTTCGGAAAATTTATGACTTGGATCGGTTGACAGGGAAAGCAAGTTCTGGTAGAGCTAATGCCAGAGATTTAGTAGCCTTAGGGGATTCTCTGTTGAGGTTACCGGAATTAGCTGACCTAGCGGCTTATGGCTCTTCTCCCTATCTGAAAGTGATGCAGAATGTACCGCCACAATTGGAAGAGTTAGGGCACACACTGCAGGAGCATCTGGTAGAGTCACCACCCTTGCATCTGACTGAGGGAAAATTAATTCGGCCTCAGGTCAATCAGCAGTTGGATGAAATGCGTGCTCAAGCCGAGGAGGATCAGCAGTGGATTGCTAATTTGGAAGTAACGGAGCGGGAAAAGACAGATATTCCCAAGCTGAAGGTAGGGTTTAATAAGACCTTTGGATATTACATTAGTGTACCTCGTGCTAAGACAGCTCAGGTACCAGATGATTATATTCGGAAGCAGACGTTAGTTAATGAAGAGCGCTATATAACCCCAGAGCTGAAGGAACGGGAAGCACGGATTCTCACGGCCCGGGAGGATTTGAATCGTTTAGAGTATGAAATTTTTGTGGGCTTGCGCCATGAGGTAGGGCTGGAAGCTGACAGGATTCGGGGTGTGTCTCGGGCGGTAGCAGCATTGGATGTGTTGTGTGGATTAGCAGAGGTCGCTGTTTATCAGGGATATTGTCGTCCCGATATGGATCAAAGCCGGGAAATTCGGATTATAGATGGACGGCATCCAGTGGTGGAACAGTCCTTGCCCAGTGGCTTGTTTGTCCCGAATTCCGCGTCTTTAGGTCAAAACAAGTTAAAGGTTGACGGGGAGTTGAAGGTTGACGGGGAGTTGAAGGTTGACGGGGAGTTGAAGGTTGACGGGGAGTTGAAGGTTGACGGGGAGTTGAACGTTGAAAATTCTAACGAGCAACCTTCTAACCAGCAACCCGATAACGAGCAACCCGATAACGAGCAACCTGCTAACCTTCAACCTGCTAACCTTCAACCTTCTAACCTTCAACCTTCTAACCTTCAACCTTCTAACCTTCAACCTTCTAACCTTCAACCTTCTAACCTTCAACCTTCTAACCTTCAACCTTCTAACCTTCAACCTGCTAACCTTCAACCTGCTAACCTTCAACCTGCTAACCTTCAAGCTTCAACCGAAACGGATATTCCTGATTTGATTATTCTGACCGGACCTAACGCCAGTGGGAAGAGTTGTTATTTGCGTCAGGTAGGATTGATTCAGTTGATGGCACAGGTGGGAAGTTTTGTGCCAGCATCAGAAGCAAGTTTGGGGATATGCGATCGCATTTTTACCAGAGTCGGTGCGGTGGATGATTTAGCAACAGGCCAGTCTACGTTTATGGTGGAAATGAACGAGACAGCGAATATTCTCAATCATGCTACGGATAAGTCTTTAGTGTTGTTGGATGAGATTGGTCGAGGCACAGCAACCTTTGATGGTCTTTCCATCGCTTGGGCGGTCGGGGAGTATCTGGCCATGGAAATTAAGGCACGGACGATTTTTGCCACCCATTATCATGAGTTGAATGAGTTAGCCTCGATTTTGCCCAATGTAGCTAATTATCAGGTGACCGTAAAAGAGTTAGCGAATGAAATCATCTTTTTGCATCAGGTACAGCCAGGAGGAGCTAACCGTTCTTATGGGATTGAGGCAGGACGTTTAGCGGGTTTACCAACCTCAGTGATTAATCGGGCGAAACAGGTGATGAAGCAAATTGAGAAGCACAGTAAAATTGCCCTGGGGTTGCGCAAGGGGATTGGCAAACAATTGTCAGCTAGGAATACAACTGGCCAAAAGGTGACAGACCAAAGGGTGACCATCGAGCAGTTGGATATTTTTGATGATTAAGCCACCATGGTTGTGATCTGATCAACAACTACACCGTTAACACAGCTGATCACTTAACGAGGATGGGATGAGACCTAGGAGCCGCTAAGCAAAAGCATTCCCGCCCACTGCCCTTACGGAAAAAAGATCCGATTGCATAAATTTCTGAGCTAGCCCTGATTAGTATATAGACCGATACTTTTTAGCTACCAGAATCTCTCAAGGGAAAATTTTGGCTCACTAATGCAAGTTGATTTCTCAACCAGGGTGTATCTACCAAGGCTCGTAGGAATATCCCACGAGCGCCGTTAATGTCTCGATCCATAGATCGACCATCAACTTTTGATCTAATTATTCGACCGCCGCCAATGTTGACTAATTCACCTGTCCAGCTAACCGTTTTACTGGTATAAGCTTCACAGACATCTACTACTATCTTCCCAGCTTCTATTGCCTTATGCTTCAAAAATTCCTGAAAACGATAGTGAGCAAAACTCAACATATTACGGACAGTTTTAGATCGGATTTTTCTGTTCTTTCTTTTAGACATCTGAGAGGTCTCAAAAGTTGGAAGCAGAATTACGTCAAAGTTGTCAACCAAAAACCTAGCTGTTTTGTGATGAAGTTCATTAATTAGGTTCTGAACTTTGACGATCATTCTCCTAGCCGCTTTTCTCATTCGGCGTTTCTGTCCACCACTAGATTTACTGATCTTTGATAGCAAATTGTCTAGATGTTGACATAATCGTTGGATACGAGAAAAGTCTCCATTTCCAATTTTTCCTACAGATGTCTCACTAAAGAAAGTAATAAAAGTTCTGACTCCAGGATCTAAAGCGACTACTCTACCTTGGTTTTCGGTTTTCTTTTTAGTCTCTTTATAGGGGACAACTAGGTAGTAATTCCCGTTGTTACTGGTTAGCCTACTATCGCATACCTGATCAGGAAGGCTTTCAGTGTATCCTATCTCTCCTAATTTAGTGTGATATATCCCCAAGGTCGAAACTGCTGACTTGGGTATATAGCAAGATTGAATGGGATTTTTGCGAGACCTAAACCTTACTCGCTGAATTTGAAACGTTTTCTTGTACTTTTTCTTGGCCTCCCTAACAGCGGTGCAAGCATCCTTTATCGCTATCGATTTAATTTGATAAGGGACTTCCTTGCACCATTCGGGTAGGTCATTCAAAATGCCAGTTTTAATGGCTTTCCAGTTAGCTTTTGTTTCGCCATCCTGGAGGATTTTGATGGTTTTATTGAACACATAACGGGACACTCCAAACCACTTACGGATAATTGCTCGCTGTTCAGGGTTTAGGAACAGATGAATCTTCTTTGATTTTTTTACCGTACTTTCTGAGTCCGTGAACCCGGCAGGATAAGACGTGAATGATGGAGATAATATCTGCGGTAAGTTCTGATCAAAGACAACTTTCAGGTTGGTCGAGAACCAGGATTTTTCCACCGTTGAGACCGACCAAGTACTCAATGAGTTCAAACCCGAAACGGGTAAGTCGGTCTCTACAGGTAACAACAACCGTGAGCTGATCTCCAGACACGACTCGTTCCAGTATGGTTCTAAGCCCTTTCCTGTTGTAATTGAGACCGGAACCGATGTCAAAGATGATGTCTGCTTCCGGGAAGAGAGAGTGGAGGTAAGCGACTTGGCGGGCAAGATCGTCTCGCTGTTTTGTACTACTGACTCGGCAATAACAGATGGTGTAACAGCGCAATTTGTCAGACTTTGGAGCTTTTCCAAAACGGAGAAGATCTGTTGAGTCAAAGAGTCTAGTCCCTCCTGGTGTCCTTTCGCATCTGAGTGTCCCATTGTCTGCATACTTCTTTAGTGTGTTCTTGGAGAGTCCCGTAAGTTCGACCGCCTTACGGAGTGGTATTAATGCCATCTCCTTAATCTACCATAATTTAATAGTAAGTGGTAGATTAGTGGAGGTTTTTGTTAACTGTCACAAGCCTTAACGAATCAATTTGGGGAGCAGCTCCGTGACTAGATACTACGCCACCTGTAACTCTTGATAGCGATAAACCTTTAGTTTCTAAAGGGTAGCATCTTCGATTATAGCGCCATGTGATGTAGAAATTTTGTGGATTTGTTTTTTTTTTTAAGTTATTGGATGAGCGAGGCTAATCATGAAAGTTAAAGACGTCTATCAAGATGAACAAGGAAATTGGCAGATCGACTATGGAGTTGATCATCTGATGGGGCTAGCCATTAGGAATGATTTAGGACAGACACTGACCCAATTTATTATTTCGATTCCCATGAGTTTCTTGTTTTTTATGTTTTTACTTTCCGTTTTCGATGCCTTAATTGAATTAATCCCGCAGGTAGATACCAGTATTCAACAGATAGTTCCTCAAGAAAATGGCTCTCTTATAATGATTATAGTAAATGAGTAGTTTAAATGATCGATTACCCCTTAAATAGCCAGGGATTCAATTAAATAAAAATACCTTGTTTTGAATTGCGGAATTTTATCTATAAGCTTTGTAGGATGAGTAAGGTTCATTTAGGGTGGGCAGTGCATCAGACAGATAATGAAGCTTGCAAACCACGTTGCTAGGCACTGCCCACCCTACGATTAGTGACTTTATAAAATTATTTTTGGTTTAACTTGCGGAATATCACCTATAAGCTTTGTAGTTATTTTTATACTTTATTGAATGAGTGAGGAAACTTATGAAAGTTAAAGACGTCTATCAAGATGAACAAGGAAATTGGCAGATCGACTATGGAGTTGATCATCTGATGGGGCTAGCCATTAGGAATTATTTAGGACAGACACTGATCGGAGTTATTATTTCGATTCCCATGAGTTTCTTGTTTTTTATGTTTTTACTTGCCGTTTTCGATGGCTTAATTGCATCAATACCGCAGGTAGATAGCAGTATTCAACAGATAGCTCCTCAAGCAACTTACCATCCTCTTCGCTAATTATTAGATAGCTCAGGAAGATGGTAAACCACTTTCCTAACTATTGCTGATCATTCAGGGCTATTTCATTCTGATTGCGCCAGTGATCTGCCCTGCTAGTATTGCACTGCTAAAGATTTGAGCAATTGTCGGAAACTTTGACCTCAACTTGTATCATAAGCATGGCTTTTCTGATCTGGGTGAGGCTCAGCGTCTTGCTGGTTTTAGTCTTAACACACTCAAGGAAATGATCGAACTTTAAATTCAGATCTAATTGATACGATAAGTGGAATTGCAAACTCTAACACGTATTTTTTGACATTTAAATACATTAACAAAATTAAATTTTTCTGATGCTTAAAATCAATCGATTATGGAACAAAATAGTTAATAAAATCACATCAAATAGCAAATTTTTGTTGCTCACTGCTTTGAGCATTAGTCTGGTTTTGACGTTTTTTAGAGCACCCTCACTAGCACAGTTGCCGCCACTAAAACAATTGCCCATTGAAGAGGATTCGGAAACACAACCTGCACCGGAAATAGGAATTGAAGAGGATTCGGAAACACAACCTGCACCGGAAATAGGAATTGAAGAGGGTTCGGAAATACAACCTGCACCTGAAATCGGAATTGAAGAGGGTTCGGAAACACAATCTGCACCTGAAATAGGAATTGAAGAGGGTTCGGAAATACAACCTGCACCTGAAATCGGATGGGAGTTCTTAGGTAGCCGAGAACTCAATCAAGTAGAAATTCACGAAACTAAGTATAAAGGTGAGTGCCCAGGTTACAGCTGGTCTTCTCGGGAAGCCCGGTTTACTTCCAGTACTACTCCACCAGCTCGTAAAAGACGTGTAATTGTTAAAAATATTACCAGAGGAGTAGCTAGTGACCCATTTCCTTACACTGACAGAGAGTACGATGAGGGTAGATCTTCAGAAGGGACACGGATGAGTTTTGGAACAAGACATGATAGTAAAGAATTTCACGTTTTAGACGGAGAGAATACATTTGAGTACGAGATTAAAGAACGCGATCGTGTACTTGAGTCTGGAGTTTTCACTGCTGTAATTAAAAGAAATGTGGATGTCAGACAAAGAGATTCGTATCCTATTACCAAATCAGTTTGTATGAACTCAGAAGTTCCTATGTCTTTGTGTGCTGATATCAGGACTCTTACTAAGTACAAATGTCGGAGCAACTGGGTTCTCCGAAGCTTTCTCATGCCAAATACCCCTGAAGTTGCTACACTTATATCCAATCAGACTCCCTACTCGGTAAAGTATTGGATCAATGATAGGATACAAAAATTGTCATCAGGAAGCGATAAAATCTATACCAATAACTTTTTAAACATAAAGTTTGAATCTTGCTCTGTAGGAACCGAGGATGGAAGCAAGGCTAAAGAATGTACTATCAAAACCAGGAGTTTAGAACGAGGTAAAAGATATCGGTTTACAGCCTCTGATTTAGACTATGAATCCCTTGATATAGAAGATTTTCCACGATCATAGTTTCTTATAGGGCTGCAATTCTGATAGAATTAAGTAAGCATATGCGCCTAGGGCATATGCTGATAACTGATAGCTGATAGCTGATAGCTGATAGCTGATAACTGATAGCTGATAGCTGATAGCTGATAGCTGATAGCTGATAGCTGAATGCTTATATAATTAAAACACAAAAAATTTGCCCCCTAGCCCAACAGTGTGGAATTTTTTCCCCCAGAAGTTGGTGGTATAGATACTGAAAAGAAAATAGTTTTGGTGACGAGTGTAGCTTTCGATCACTGGCTTAACTGCACCAGGTGGTAAAGGTTTACCGACAAAACAAGCTGCTTTTACCCCAAGAGGAAGGGATTTCTGCTGGCAGTAAGTATCGTGTAAGTGCCATGACGCATGATCAAGATAAGCATCTTTAGTTGGATTGGTGAGTGCCATAATGCTGGACACTAAAGCTAAGAAAACGGTGTTATTGATGCGCTGATACATAATTTCTTGTTATTAAATGTTGGTAATTAGTTGCGTAGGGTGCGTAGGGTGTGTTAGGAGCGGACTTGCCCTTATTGTTCGCCTCGACCGCCAGCCTTGGGATAGTCCGCCCCGTAACGCACCGCCAGTGTTAGGTTGCTGCCCGGAAATTGAAACGGGCAAGATGCCCGTTCCACGCCTGATGCCCGTTCCACAGGTGCGACCCGTGGCGAATTTAATAATTAGATGCGGAAAGCGCACCTAAAAGATGCCGGTTCCACTCACCGGGTCAAACAGCTTTAATGAGATGCACTCTACCCGGTCAGCCATAGGATGATTAGTCAACCGGATTTAATCTAAGCTCGACCTAGGGAAAGCCCAGTTAAATTCCTTTGTTAAATATTTTTTCGTTACGTTGTGGGTCTATTCCGGAAAATCTAACCTCTTGATTACTATTGCTGCTAAATCGGCTATTTTCCAAATGATTAACCGGACTTGATATAATTCTATTTTCGCCGATATTAAGTTCCCCGTTCCCTAAAATAGTAAACTTTACAATTCCAATTACTACGGTATTTTCACACTTTATTCACAAGCTATGATTATATTTTTTATCTAGTAACGTTATAGTAATCTGGTTATGAGTTATTTTTTTGATCAAAGTAAAATCCTTTGATTTATGTCGGAATAACAGACCATAATTAATAAAACAATATGATTAATAATTACCCTCGATACCAAGTCGGTGGTAGTCTAGCCAGTGATTCGCCTAGCTATGTAGAAAGACAAGCAGATGTCCAACTCTATAACGCCTTAAAAAGGGGTGAGTTTTGTTATGTTATGGCTCCCCGACAAATGGGTAAGTCTTCTCTAGCGGTGCGAATCAGACATCAGCTAGAACAAGAAGGATTTAAATGCAGTACTATTGATATGACGCGCATCGGTAGCGAAATAATTACCCCAACTCAGTGGTACAAAGGAGTGGTGGCTGAGTTAGTACGAGGGTTGAAGTTATTCGGTCACTTTAATTTCCAATCCTGGTGGCACCAGGAAAAGTATCTTTCACTGCTTCAGCGATTGAGTAATTTCCTGGAAGATATCCTGCTGGTAAAATTTACTACTGAACGAATTGTTATCTTCATTGATGAAATTGATACTATTCTCAACTTACCTTTTCCGGTTGAGGATTTTTTGGCCCTGATCCGATTCTGCTATAACCAAAGAGCAACTAATCCCGACTATAATCGCATTGTCTTTGCTTTGTTCGGAGTAGCTAAGCCAAGGGATTTGATTACTGGCAAAAAGCGGACACTGTTTAATATCGGGAAAGCCATAGAACTACATGGCTTTGAATTCCATGAAGCATATCCCCTTGCCAAGGGATTAGAGGGAACAGGGGGTAACCCTACAAGGATTCTCAAGGAGATACTGGCTTGGACAGGAGGACAACCCTTTCTGACCCAAAAACTATGTCAGTTGGTAGTAGACTCAGTAAGGGTCGGGTTGACTATTGCTCCTGGTAATGAGGAATCTTGGGTTAGCCAAATCGTACATAATCAAATTATTGATCATTGGGAATCCCAGGATGAACCCGAGCATTTACGAAGTATCTCGGCTCGCCTTTTGAGTAATAATTTGAGTAATAAATATTATGCTGACAAATTGCTGGGACGTTATCAGCAGATTTTAGCTGGAGATGATGTACCGATGGATAACAGCGAAGAGTGCAACGAATTGTTGCTATCGGGTTTGGTGGTTAATCAACAAGGACGGCTAAGGGTGAACAACCCTATATACAAAGCAATTTTTAATCGTGAATGGGTTACCAAACAACTAGAGAATCTGCGTCCCGATAGTAAACAATTTTGCTATTCCTGACTTAGTATTATATACTGTTAGTTTAAGCGACTAAAACCCTAGCTATATCTCGATTTTTTGTAAGCATTCAGCTATCAGCGTGTCGCGTATCAGCTATCAGCTAATGAGCTACTTCCCAGCGTCGTTCGCACAGCGTGGCCATTCGCGTAGCGTGGCCAACGGCCAAGGCCAAAGCCTGTGCCACGCTACTTGAGGTGCTATCAGCGTGTCGCGTATCAGCTTTGGGCCTGTGGCCAACGGCTGACGGCTGACGGCTGACGGCTGAATGCTTACGATTTTTTGCTTCAGCCGCTTAAACTAACTTAAACTAATGTCCCAAACTCTTGCTAGGCAAGAATTTCACCATGTCTAATAAAAAGTCAAAGGAAAACAGTGGATGTGGATGCGCAAATATTCCCATTTCTGTAATCTTACTGGTTTTAGGCGGTGGTTATTGGTGGTTGAACCATCAAGGAGGTTTCGCTATTATTAGCAAATTACCTCAAAATCTCCCCATAGCTATTCCTCAAAATCTACCAATAGCTATTCCTGGTTTAAATTCGACACCAGCCGAACCACAACCTTCGGCTCCTACTAAGCCTTCTGTAACCACTGCACCTTCCTTCCCAAATTCGCCAATTGTTAAACCTAATCATCAGCCACCTTCACCAACACCAATAACAGCTCAAAAACCTCAAAAACCTCAAACAGCTCAAAAATTAAAAACACCAATTGTTAAACCTAATCATCAGCCAGCATCACCAACAACTCAAACTCCTTTGGAGAAAAAAGCAATCAGAGGAATTTATATAAGTCGTTATAACGTAACTAATAATGCTAGTGAAGAGAAAATTAGAAAACAAGTTCGTCATTATCACTCTCAAGGAATTAATACGATTATTCATGGTGTATGGGGTAATATTTGTCCTATGTACACTAGTGAAGTGATGCAAAAAACTTTCGGTTATAAAAGTTGTCCCAATCAGTTTCGCGACCGCTGGTTAACTTGGCTAATTGATGAAGCACACAAACACGGCATGGAAGTTCATGCTTACTTTGAAAAAGGTATCAAAATAGATAAAAATAGCCCGATTTTTGATTTAGCTATTGAACGCAAATGGGTTGTACCTGGCGTTGACCGCACCTATCCAGGAATCGAGCATTATATTCTGGATGTAGAAATTCCTGAAGTTGCTAATTTCTTTAGAGATATTTTAGTGGAATTTGTCCAAAAATATCCTAAAATTGATGCAGTCCAATGGGACGATTATCTGGGTTACCATGCCGAGTTACCAGGGAAAGTAAATCGCACTAAGAAGCTAACCACTTTTTCACAAGAAATGATCGGTGCTATGAAACAAGCTAACCCAAAGGTTAGTTTTGATCTTTGTCATCATAATCCTTATTGGGCTAAAAAATATTTTGCTGCCGACTGGCCAAAATGGAATGTAGATCGAGTTTTTATTCAAGCTTATAATGATAAAAATTTTACCAAAGAAGTAGATTATGC
>NZ_JAAHHE010000139.1:0-16383 GCF_010692525.1 Moorena sp. SIO3B2 | reverse complement strand
GCTGAATGCTTACCTTAGATGATTTACTGGTATGGGATTGTAAATCATAGTAAATTTAATGTCGGAACCTACCCCCAAGCCAGACACCTCTGAAATTAACCAATGGCGCAGAAAAATCGAAATCGCTAACCACAACAACATTTTTTGCCACTGTCGGACTTGTGGCTATCAATGGGTAGATTACTCTGTTGATAAAACTTGTCGCCAGTGTAGTAGTAATGATGTAGAACGTATCTCTTGCTGGCAGTTTCCCGATGACTGAGTCAGCAGAATGGGTGTTTGGAAGGCACAGGGTATGCGATTGACCTTGGCCAAAAGGCCACGCTACGCGAATGGTCACGCTTTCGGCAAAGCCGAAGCTTCCGCTAAAAGCGATCGCTATATCAAACTTGCCTCAAGTCCGACCCATAGAACACCTAAGGTCAATTTACAACAATTTTTCCATCATTCAATCTCCTTGGGGACTCCCGTTATACCTGAAGGGTTAGCGGGTTAGAAGTTACCGTAAGAATAGTGGAGCCTTATTTCATGAGTTTTAACCCTTCAATGCAACCGCCAGCTCGCCTATAAAGGCTCCACTATTCTAAGGTTTCGTCTCCGAGGAATTGGAGACTGAAACTCTTGCGCTTTTTTATATATTCCGCTATAATATTAATATTGCTAGCGGAAATGTTGATGCTAACTCAAGTTAACAATCTTCGTTTAGACAGGCGGCAAATCTTGGCTCTCAGGCAAATGTGTCATTTGAGCAAGAACATGTTCAACGTAGGTTTATACAATGTCCGTCAGTATTTCTTTCAGGAACGCAAACATCTACGATATGAGAGTAATTATTACCACTCTAAAGATAATGATAACTACAAATTACTGCCGACGGATATTGCTCAACAAACCCTAAAAATTGTCGATAGATCATTCAAATCTTTCTTTGGCTTGATCAAGCTTAAATCTAAGGTCGGGTATCAGGAAAAGGTCAAGATTCCAAATTATCTTCCCAAGGATGGGCATTTCCTTTTGGTTATCCCAATGAGAAAACGTGACTGGGAGAAACTCCCCGGAAAAAACTGGTTGTTTACCGTTCCTATGTCTCGTCAATTTAGAAAGGAGTACGGGGTAGTTCAGTTTACTGTACCAGAGAGATTAAGATCTAAGACTGTCAAAGAAATACGTATAGTACCTAAATATAAAGCCAGATATTTCGATGTTTGTTATTGCTATGAGGATAAACCCGAGACAAAAATAGATAAAAACAGTGAAATTTTGGGCATTGACTTAGGTCTTGATAATTTTGCCACATGTGTTAGTACCACTCATAATTCATTTATTATTGACGGAAAAAAAATTAAGTCTGACAATCAATTTTACAATAAGCGCAATGCATTACTTCAATCTATTAAAGACTTACAAGGCATCAAAGCCTTAACCAATCGACAAGCCAGATTGTTAAGGAAGCGAAATCACAAAATCAGGGATTTTACTAACAAAGCGGCTAGATATGTCGTGAATTGGTGCAGGGAAAACAATGTCAGCAAGATTGTTATCGGGTACAACCCTGACCTAAAACAAAGGGTCAATATGGGCAAGCGAAACAATCAAAAATTCACCCAGATTCCGATTTATACATTTAAGGACAAGCTGGGAAGCCTCTGTCAACGGTACGGGATTGAATTAGTTGAACAGGAAGAATCCTACACTAGTAAAGCGTCTAGCTTAGATAAGGATGAATTACCCGTCTGGAACGCTGATAAACCGAAGAGTTATACATTCAGCGGGAAAAGAGTAAAGCGTGGATTGTACCGGACCAGTAAAGGTTGGTTAATCAACGCTGATTGCAACGGAGCACTGAATATAATTCGCAAACACACAAGTAAGCCTGATGATTTTATCGGAGGGTTTAGAGGCTGCTTGGCTCAGCCGTTAAGGGTTTTTTGCTCTTAAGAATCTCCCGCTATAATCTACGATTTAGCGGTGGGAGTGTCAAGTCGAATTACCTATCAGCCAGATAACCCACTGCCTTGTGGCGCTCGTCTATGGATTGAAACCTTCAGTGATGTCCACTTCATCGGTGGCAGTTTTCCTGCCAGTCGCTAATCGGGTTCTTCGCGTAGCGTGGCCTTTTGGCCAAGGTTGTCTGTCAGAATGCAGAATGCAGAATGCAGAATGCAGAATGCAGAATGCAGAATGCAGAATGTAGAATGTAGAATGTAGAATGCAGAATGAAGAATGAAGAATGCAGAATGCAGAATGAAGAATGCAGAATGTAAAATTCCAAATTCTAAATTCTAAATTCTAAATTCTAAATTATAGAATTCTAAATTCTAAATTCTTAATTCTTAATTCTAAAATAATGTTAATGCTCCATAGACCAACAACCCAGGCTTTAACTAATAGAAAGCTCCTATTTACATGACCTGGACGATGGTGTTGTAAAGGAATCTATTCTGTTGCGCCTGCGAGCTGATCTAGATTTGAACTTGCACGCTTTATCCTCTTGTGAGTTTTGCTCTTCAGTGGCTGCTGCTGGAACGGATTCTTTCCCTGGGTTTCCAGTCCCTTGAGCTGGCTTCACTGGCACAGCTGTAGTGTTGGTAGTATTTTCCTGAGCAGTATTTTCCTGACTAGGAGTATTGTCCCGCACTGGTACTAACACCCTCCTGGGTTTAGGAGTATTTTCCTGACTAGGAGTATTTTGCTGTACAGGCACTGCTCTAGGTTTAGGAGTATTTTCCTGTACAGGTACTGCTCTAGGTTTAGGAGTATTTTCCTGAGTAGAGGTATTGTCCCGCACTGGTACTGACACTCTCCTGGGTTTAGGAGTATTTTCCTGAGTAGAGGTATTGTCCCGCACTGGTACTGAAACTCTCCTGGGTTTAGGAGTCGAGTCTTGACTAGAGGTATTGTCCCGCACTGGCACTGATATGGTTCTGGGTTTAGTGCTCGAATTTTCCCTAGCAGTATTTGTAGCAGTATTCGGTTTTACTGGAACTGATACTGTCCTATTGTTATCGGTATTGTTATCGGTAGAGTTATTATTAGCAGAGTTATTGCTAGGGGTTTCTGGCTTAGGAACTACTATTACTGGATTGTTGACAGCAGCGTTTTCCCCACTAACAGTATTTGGCTTTGCTGGAACTGGCTGGTTAGCAGTTTCTTGGAAAACCGATAGACTAGGACAGTTGCCTTGATCATAGTCAAAGGCTACCTTGACCTGGTAGGGTTTTGTTGCACCAGTTTTGTTGTTAAACTTTCGGAACTGAATATCTTCCAGTGCCTGCTGATTTAAAATGCCGTACCCTGCACTCTGAATCAGCTGTGCATTAGTCACTTCACCATTAGCACCTACTAAAATTCCGAAGACTGTTGTGCCTTCTAGTTTCTTAATACAAGCGTCTTTGGGATAAGTACCACTCACTGTAATTGCTGCTGGTATGACTTCCTTTTTGGGTAAGGTATCCTTTACCAAAGCCATCCATTCTACCAGGTTTTTCCTAGCTTCCTCATCACTGGTATTGCTTACATCTTTTTTCAGTTGCTTCCGCCGCATCCGCACTTGAGCTACTAAATTGTTCTGACGTTGTCGTGCGATCGCAACAGCACTAGGGGGTGCTGGTTTAGTAGGCTCAGAAGGAGGAGGGGTGATCGAAAATTGTGGTGGCGGAGGAGGTGGAGTAACGGATACTGGTGGCTGTTGGTTAGGAAACTCTGATCGGTCAGGAATCTGGTTGGTAGAATTCCCAAATACTGGCAAGGAACCTGTCTGGAAGGAACCTGGATTCAAAGACTCTGTATCGAATGTGAAGTTAGGTCGCGGTGGTGGGGCTGGTAGTGGTGTCCTGGGTTTTGGTGGTAGCTGCTGGATCGGGAAAGACCCTCTGGTGATAATCGGTCTTTTGCGGTTTAGCAGTGGTAAAGGATACTTACCAATTGAGGGTAAGGGTTTTATCGGTAGGGATCTCAGAGGTGGGGATTTGGGAATTTTCAGGGGCTTTAGAGCAGGTATTGAAGGTAGCGGTGGTGGAGGGGGTGGGAAAGGATTAAATAACGAAGGGATGGAGGGCTTGGTCGGAGTTTTGGCATTCGGTAGAGCTGGCAGGGTCAGTGGTGGTGCAGCAGACTTGGGAACACGGCTCAGTTGTTGAGGGCTTAACTCCAACACTTGCACCATTGAGTCTTCCTTAGGCTTTTGATTCTTCAACAAATCACCTAAGATCGGTACGATTAGCATATGAACCCCCAGAGAGGCGGTAACAGAAATCACTAGGGGGTGACTCAGCATTTCTGGGATGTTTTTAATTAAAGAAGCATCGGACATGGCAGTTATTGTTGACGTATTTCCATGGTTGCTAATAAGCTCTCGGCTGAGGAGATGCTTATTCAATTCAGTCTTGGCAAATAAGAGTGAGTGATCGTGCTCGGGCTAGCTATAACAACTATTTTGACAACTACATCGATGGCTGAAACATTGTTATCTCTTGGTTTGCTATCTATTGGTTCACCTTAACAATTAGCAGAGAAAAATAGGGTAATGCCAGATTAGGGCGATCGCATAAATTACGATAAATCACCTGCTCCGGTAGAGTTGCTCGTTCTACCACATAGGCATTTTCCAACAACTGATGTCGATGCAGCACTTGCCACACCTGCTGATAAACTGAACTGACTTTGAGCAGGACTACTACATCTGCCCAAGCCAAAACCTTTTCCAGTTCCTCCACATTATAGAGAGCTGGTAGCACCACCAGGCGCTGATCACGAATGGTCAAGGGTAATCCCAAAACAGATGCTGTAGCCATGGGGGAAGATACCCCTGGTACAGTTTGAATCAGGCTTTCAGGATGTAACTGCTGTAGCCTCTGTGCCAAATAGGTAAATGTGCTGTAAAAACTCACATCTCCTTCGCACACAAATGCTACGTCTTGCCCTAATCCTAGATAATTCCAGACTTGCTCAGCAGCAAGTTGCCATGCTTGGGTCAAGATAGCGGTATCCTGCACATATGGAAATGTCAAGGGTAACTGCACCTGATGATTCTCCAACCATTGAGCGACAATCTGTTGAGCCATTCCTGGTTTTCCACGGACTCCAGTAGGAAAGGCTACTACTGGTGCCTGTTTCAATATACGTAGTGCTTTGAGGGTGATCAGGTCAGGATCCCCAGGTCCGACACTTATACCATAAAGTGTACCTAGTTTCACAAAAGTTTAAAATTATCTATAAAATTTAAAATTACCACCGATGCCATTACCAACTGTTATTTTACCGGGCTATTTTGCTAGCGCTAGTGAATACCGTGATTTAGAACAATCACTACAACAGCTAGGGATTGCCGCAACTACTGTACCAATACGCCAACAGGATTGGTTTCCTACCCTCGGTGGTCGCTCTGTGGTGCCAATTTTGCGAAAAATCGACCAAGCTGTTAAACAGCAGTTGGAGAAGCATAACACGTCACAGATTAATTTAATCGGTCACTCTGCTGGTGGTTGGATTGCCAGGATATATCTAGGGGAAAAGCCTTACACGATTCATGGAGATGTTAGTGATGACTCGGTAGGGTTATGGAATGCTCATTCCTATATCTCTACTTTAGTGACTCTGGGTACACCTCATATGAGTCAGGAACGTTGGACTAAACGCAATCTTGATTTTGTGAATGATAACTATCCAGGGGCGTTTCACCAAGATGTCAATTATATTTGTGTCGCTGGTAAGGCAATTTATGGTAAGCGACGTTTAGGCAGCTGGTTGGCTTACAACAGTTACAAGCTCACGTGTGGAGAAGGGAATTGCTGGGGAGATGGGATTACTCCGATTCCTGCTGCTCATTTGGCTGGAGCGACTAATATTACTATTGATGAAGTGCTACATTCTCCTAGGAGGAAGGGGATTTGGTATGGTTCACCTGAGGTCAGGGAGGCTTGGGTGAAGTGTTTAGGTTGAAGGTTTAGAAGGTTTATTAGGTTGAAGGTTTATTAGGTTGAAGGTTGAAGGTTATTTGGTTGAAGGTTATTTGGTTGAAGGGGTAGGGTGCGTTAGGGGCGGGCGAGCCATGATTTTTCGCCTCTTCGCCCCTGGTTGAAACAGCCCGCACCGTAACGCACCATCAGAAGGTTGAAGGTTGAAGGTGTAGGGTGCGTTAGGGGCGGGCGAGCCATGATTTTCCCCCTCTTCGCCCCTGGTTGAAACAGCCCGCACCGTAACGCACCATCAGGTCAAACAGCTTTTAGGAGATGCACCCTATCCAGAACTTAGTGCGATCGCATAAGCGCGGAAGCTTCGCTTCCGGAGCATAGCGTGACCTACGGTCAATCGCCTAGCGTGGCCTACGGTCAATCGCCTTTTTGGGAACTCTATAACTGTAAGCCTATTTACGAAGTAGTCATGACCAAGCAACAGAGTGTATTGTTCACCCTAGCGGTCGCAGCAGCGGGAGCTAATCTATCTTCTACTATTGGCGGTGTGGGATTAGTCGGGGGGTTTGGTGGCGTGGGCATTGGTCCGACCACGATGACAGGTCTAGGAGCAATAACTGGGGTTGCTGCTTATGGCGCTGTTAGGGCGATACGGGAAGGGGATCTTATTGCCATTGGGGCAGTGGCACTGGGAGCGGTTACAGGGGCTGGTATCTCTGCCACAGTAGGTGGTATGGGATTGAGTTTTGGGGGGAAAACTATCGGGGTTAATATGTCTTCGATGGCTGCTGCTGGTGGAGTCGTTGGACTCGGTGTTTATGGCTTAGCAAAAATGTTCTCTGAGCATGAGAGCAAAGAACCTGTTACTGAAACTTTTGACCGAATGGAAGCAGCAATCTCTTACCAGGAAGCCTATAACCAGGCAATGATGGAGCTAGATCCAATCTTAGCTGACATAGCCTTGAAACAAAAGTTTAGTGATCTAGAAGTTGAGGACGAATTACAAGCGCTTAAAGCAAACCTTTTGGGGGAAAATCAGTCTAAACCAACAGAAAAAGTAAGCAATGCTGAGCTTTCATCGAAACAAAGGTTTAAGAATCTAGACGTTGAGAAAGAATTACAAGCGGTTAAAGCCAAGCTTAATAAATTAATAACTGTTAAATCACATCAAGATTGGAAATGTAATACTATTCTCAAAGGACATATAGCAAACGTTAATTCCGTTGCCATCAGTCCTAATAGTCAAATTCTTGCCAGTGCAGGTGATGATAGAACTGTAAAACTATGGGATTTAACAACAGGAAAATGCATTTACACTTTCTTCGGACAAGGAGGAGAAGTTCAGGCAGTCAACATTAGCCCCAACGGACAGATGCTGATTGCTGGTGGCTTTGATAACGTGATTACCAGTTGGAACTTACAGACAAAAACGTTATCTGGCATCTTCAATAAACCAAATTCTCCTTTCAGTCATGGAGCCGTGGTTTCAGATCTTGCTTTTAGCTCAAATGGTAAAATCCTGATCAGTGCTAGTGGTGATGAGACCATCGCAGTTTGGGATAGCTTGACCGAAAAAATCTAAGGGCGCAAGCCCCTGAATTCTATTCATGGGGTTAGCCTTTTAAAGTTACCGTAAGAATAGTGGAGCCTTTATAGGCGACAGGCTATGCATAGAAAAGTTAAAACTTATTGATTAAGGCTCCACTATTCTAAGGTTTCGTCTTTTGAGGGAATTTATTCCCTCAAAAGACATCGACTATAATAATAAGTAAATCCAACAAACTAAGGAGGTGATCAAAGGTGTTAGTAATGGAGTTCAAAGCTATTCTAAAAGAACCCCAAAAAGTGGCTATAAATGAAGCTATAAGGACAGCTAAGTTTGTCCGAAACAAAGTGCTGCGTTTTTGGATGGACAATCGCGGAATTTGCAAAAAAGAACTATACCGTTACAACACCCAGTTAAGGGACGAATTCAAGTTTGTCAAAGAGCTTAATAGTCACGCCTGTCAAGCATCGGTTGAAAACGTAGAGCGGGCTATCAAAAGATTTTTTGATAATTGTAAAAAAAAGGTTACCGGCAAGAAAGGCTATCCCAAATTCAAAAAGCATTCCCGGTCTGTTGAGTACAAGCAATCTGGGTGGAAGTTGTCGCCAGATAAAAAATCTATCAATTTCACAGACAAAAAAGGGATCGGTAAGGTCAAGCTTAAGGGCACCTGGGACTTATGGCGTTTCGACCAGAAGCTGATTAAACGGGTTCGCATTGTTCAGAGATCTGATGGTTATTATGTTCAGTTTTGTGTAAAACTAGATAACTCAGAGCAACTAGAGGCCACTGGCTTTACCGTCGGGTTAGATGTAGGGCTAAAAGAGTTTTATACCGACTCTGATGGATACTCTGAACCCAACCCTAGATTCTACAGAAAAGGCGAGAAGCGCTTAAAGTTTTATCAGCGTCGAGTTTCTCGGAAAAATAAAGGCTCAACTAACAGAAAGAAAGCGATTAATAAACTAGGTAGGACACACCTCAAAATAAGTAGACAACGTGAAGAACATGCCAAGAGACTGGTTAGAAGTTACCGTAAGATAGTGGAGCCTTATTACAAAAGATTTAACCCTTTTATGCAAAGCCGAACACCCATAAAGGCTCCACTATCTAAGGTTTCGTCTCCGGCACGTTGCGTAATCCGGTCTAACGATCTGGTCGCCTATGAAGATTTGAGGATTAAAAATCTGGTTAAAAACCATTGTCTTGCCAAGTCTATTAACGACGCAGGTTGGTATCAGTTCCGGGAATGGCTGGAATATTTTGGTCAAAAGTTTGGGCGGATAACTGTTGCAGTAAATCCAGCTTATACAAGCCAGAATTGTTCTAACTGTGGTGAAGTGGTTAAGAAGTCGCTATCGACTAGAACCCATGTCTGCGAATGTGGATGTCAATTAGATCGAGACCACAACGCCGCCAGAAACATTTTAACTAGAGCCTTGAGTACCGTGGGGCACACGGGAACTTTAATCAACGCTTGGGGAGACCTGTCCTCTACTCTTCCTGGTTCCGACCTGGTTGAGCAAGACGGGTCTGTGAACCAAGAATCCCCCGGCTTCTAGCCGTGGGGAGTGTCAAAAGAAAACTAATCCACACAATAACTGATCATTCAAACATGGTTAATTGTGTTGCTATTACTCCCGATGGTCAGACTATCGCTAGTGCTAGTAATGACAAAACCATCAGACTGTGGAACAGACGCAGGTATCAACAGCGCTCTATTCTTACGGGACATACAGGCTGGGTAACTTCCATTGCGATCAGTCCTGATGGTCAGACTATCGCTAGCGGCAGCGCTGACAAAACCGTCAGACTGTGGAATCTCCACACTGAAAAACCAATCTTTTCTCTAACTGGACATTCAACAGCGGTGCTTTCTATTGCCATTAGCCCTGATGGAGAAACAGTAGTTAGTGCGAGTATAAACGAGGTTAAACTTTGGAGCCTACGGACTGGGGAGCTACTGCGAAATCTGAATGGTTGTTATCCGGTTACTTTTAGCCCTGATGGACAAATCCTAGTCAGTGGAGGCGGAAAGGGCAACATTAAGATTTGGCGTTGATTGATATGTCAGCCGTCAGCCGTCAGCCGTGGGCGTAGCGCATTAGCTCAATGCTGATAGCTGAATGATTATCCCATGTTTATTAGGGGTTTATTTTTGCGATTGACCTTGGCCTTTGGGCCACGCTACGCGAATGGTCACGCTACGCGATTGACCTTTGGTCACGCTAAAAGCGATTGACATGCAGGTCACGCTACGCGATCGCATTCCTCTAACCATCTATATGTAATCCTCTCAAGACCACCATCAGATCAGCATCACAGCAGCTTTGGTGACTAGAGGTTTAGAAATAGTTGGCGAAGCTTTGAGCAGCAGTATGTAGTTTTCAGCAATCCTACTGACCGAATTCTACCCAGTTCTTGTCTTAAACCAGCAATCAACTTGGTAGACAAGGGCATTGCTTTATCTATCTGTGTCTTTTTAAGCTAAAAGTTCAGCGAGCGGTGGTTATACTTACAGCAAGTTTCGCCCCCCTAGCCCCCCAACTTTGCGGTGCGACCCGTGGCGAATTTAATTCGCCAACGGAAAGCGCACCGGAGGGGGGAAATTGAGTTAAAGTCCCCCAGAATTGGGGGATTTAGGGGGCTTGCAGCTAAAGCTAGTGAGGTCAATTCATATGAAAACGGCTGTAAGACCCATGACAGGAAAAACTTGGCTGTCTTAAAACCTCGTTGGCTAAATTGCAACGATAGGTTCCAATAGTGAATAGCAAACATAGAGGGAATTGATGATGACCCAAGATTTACCAAAGTCAAGGAAACGGAAGCTGCTTGTGGTTGATGACCACGAATTGATGCTGGGTGGAATAATCGACACCCTACGACGGAAGTATCCAGAAGCGGAAATCCTAACAGCTCAAACGTTCCAGAGCGCTCTGGAACAACTGGAACGATTTCAGCTTGACCTTGTTATTGTCGATCTTTCCATTCCAGAAGCTTCTGAGAATACAGCTAAAATCGAGACGGGTATTAAACTCTTGCAGATAGTGATGAAGCAGTATCCCAACCTCAATCTTGTGGTGTTAAGCACTTACCTCAAAGCCCTGGTGCGGATTAAGGATGAGATTGACGAGCACAACGGGGGTTTCACCTTGGTAGATAAGGGTTTCTCCGGTCAGGTTATGTTAACCAGAGTTGACTGGGCATTGCAGGGATTAACCCATACAAAAGATCTAAATATGCTCAAAGGAGAAGTTAAGCCAGAGTGGCTGGAGTTACTCACCCTAGCATTTCATGAGGAATTGCAAGATAAGGCAATTGCTGGGCGTATGCATAAAAGTGAACGAACTGTGGTTCACTACTGGACGAAAATTCGAGACGTTCTGGGTGTTTATCCTGAAGGTGGGAAGAATCTCCGAATTCAAACCGAGATGCGAGCCAGAGAAGAAGGGTTTATTGATTGATAAATTAAGCAAGGAAAAAACCTGTTGTTGGGAAGTATTTGGCCAAAAATAAGAAACAAAATTGGCACCTGGCGTGGAGGAGAATTGCCAGGAATTGCAGTGATTGGACTGGTAATGTTAGCCCGTCTCAATGGATACCTTCAATTTAGTGAGTGGATAACCCTCGATACTTTTCTGCGTTTGCGTCCTTATGAACCTATGGATGAACGGGTTGTTATTGTTGGAATTGATGAAGAGGATATCCAGGATGTAGGAACCTATCCCATACCGGATCAAGACATTGCAAGGCTGCTGCGGAGATTGCAAACCTACAAACCTAGAGCAATTGGTCTTGATATTGTTCGGGATCTACCAGTTGAGCCAGGTCACGAGCAACTGGTTGAAACCTTTGAGGAGATCAAGACTCTCATTGCCATTGAAAAAGTATTACCAACTAAAATTAAGCCACCACCGGGATTTCCCCCGGAACGGGTTGGTTTCTCAGATGTTCTTTTCGATGGGGATGGCAACGTCCGGCGCAGTCTTCTAGGGACTCCTACTCCTGAAGGGGGCAAGTTCTCTTTATCTCTGAGTCTGGCAAAAACTTATTTAACGGTTGAAGGCATTTCTCTCGAAAATGGCATTAAAAATCCTGATGGGATGATGTTTGGTTCAACGGAGCTACCTCGTTTTTTGCCCAATTCTGGTGGCTATGTCGGAACTGATGCGGGTGGAGTTCAGGTGCTGCTCAATTTTCGGAGTGGTCGAGAACGGTTTCGCATTCTATCACTTAAGGATATCAAAACCGAGAATTTTAATCCCAGTTGGATTCGCGATCGCATTGTGATTGTTGGAGTCACTACTCCCAGCATTAAAGACACTGTCAATACCACTGCCATCAAGGGTTTGAACCCTCCTGGCGAAATCTATGGGGTGGAATTTCATGCCCATGCTACTAGTCAAATTCTCAGTGCCGTTCTGGATCAGCGATCGCTTTTAAGAACTTGGTCAGATCCTTGGGAATATCTATGGATTTTAGGTTGGGGTTTTCTCGCCATTGGTCTTGCTCGGCTGACTCAATCCCCTTTTAAAAATCTGTTTGGTGTTGGGGTTGCCAGCTTTGGACTAGTTGGAGTTGGTTATGTGTTCCTAGTTTGGGGCTGGTGGATTCCAGTAGCACCAGCGTTGTTAATTTTAGTCATAAATAGTTTACTATTTCCTGCTTTCTATCACTATGACCAGGCTTTGAGGTCTCAGATCAATGTGCGCCAACGGACTATTGATGAAACATTTAATATCATTCATAATGGCCCAATGCAAACACTAGCGTACATTATTACGCGCATTCAAAACCAGGATTTGCCAGAAGATGAATTACTGTTGAAACTTAAAACTATCAAGGATGACATATGGGAAATTGCAGACTACCTCAAACAAGAAACTCTGACTCAAGAAGAAACTATCCGTCTAGGAAGTAACCTAAAACTGTCATTGAAGCATCCAATAAGTAAGCTGTTCTATGAAGTCTGTAGAGATACGCTGGAACGGCATCTTCCTCATTTTAATACCCTTAAGGTTAAAGCCCTTAAATTTGAGGAGATCCCGGAACAATATTTAACTATTGAGCAAAATCGAGAACTCTGCCAGTTTCTGGAAGAAGCTTTGTACAATGTCGGGAAACATGCTAAAGGAGTAACTCGTATTAGTGCGACTGGTAAGCTAGATAATGACTGGTACACTCTGAGTGTTAAAGATAATGGCTCTGGCATCTGTTCATCTTCTGAAAACCGAGGAACACAGCAAGCTAAAGCTTTGGCGAAACAACTAGGAGGAACATTTAAGCGAGAGCCCATTTCTCCCCACGGAACTCTGTGCGAGTTAACCTGGCCTCTAGCAGGTCGTAACTGGAGTCTTGCTAAAGTTAGCTATGGCTTGAAAACTCTTTTTTTGAAAGTTTTTAAATATCCCAAAAAATTCTAAAATAGTTGCGTAGGGTGCGTTAGGGGTGGGATTGCCCTGATTTTCCGCCTCTTTGCCAGCGTTGAAATAGCCCACACCGTAACGCACCATCGGCTCAAACTAAATAAATCTAAAGTCTCTGTAAATTTTCCTGACCAGAGGAACTTTTCTCATGTCTTGATGCAGTCGCTCATGGAGAGCCCAATTCCCGATTCCTAATTCTAACTTCTAACTTCTAACTTCTAACTTCTAACTTCTACTTGGTGGTGCGTTACGGTGCGGGCTATTCCAATACTGGCGCTCGAAGTTAAAAATGAGGGCAAGCCCGCCCCTAACGCACCCTACATTCTAAATTCTAAATTCTAAATTCTAAATTCTAACTTCTAACTTCTAACTTCTAACTTCTAACTTCTAACTTCTAACTTCTAACTTCTAACTTCTAACTTCTAACTTCTACTTGGTGGTGCGTTACGGTGCGGGCTATTCCAATACTGGCGCTCGAAGTTAAAAATGAGGGCAAGCCCGCCCCTAACGCACCCTACATTCTAAATTTTAAATTCTAAATTCCCGATAAGTCTTAAAAATAAAAAAAATAGCCGTAGAAATAATATCCACGGCTATTTAAACTCCACAATAAGTTCCTTGAAATCGCTATGTCACTGAGTTCCCAAACCGAACCTGATGTGATTCGATCTGATTGACCTTTGCTAGGGGGGTTTCCCCCCTAGAAGTTTAGCGATGCAGCGCGGTCTTGGGGAGCCAGTGCGGTCTTGGGGGTTTCCCCCATGAGCAACTGCCGTGGTTTCCCCCATGAGCGACTGCATCAAGACAAGGTGTTACGGCAACAACCAATACTTGGTTATTGTAGTCATCACTTCCCCGGGAACGTCGGTCGGCTCCAGAGGGGTCCATTCCGCTATCTCTGCATAGCCTAGTGAATAAAGCATTTGCATACTATAGATTACTGCTTGACGAGACCCTTTCAAGGTGTGCTGAGCAGGTTGTTTTTTGAAGTTTTGGCGAAATTTTCGTGACATGGATAAAAAAGTGAAGTTATTGTGGTCATTTAATGATTATTGTAATGATTATAAATAAATTTGTCAAGGGTTTTTAGAATTTTTTTTTTGGGAGTTTTAGGATTAATAAAAAATTAGCGATATAGCGCTACGCGCAAGTCATAAGTTAGAAGTCAGAAGTCAAAAGTAAGCAATTACTTACGTTTCGGAGTGTAGGAGCGATGCAGCGCCTTCATGCGGGGGTTTCCACGGGGCAAACAGCGGTGCGGACGCAGGTTCCGCACACAGCCCCTCCCCACTCGCTATTGCATCAAGACAATGTCCTAACCTGAATGCGTAGTGCTATATTCTGAAATATACGCTACAGAAACGCTAATTGCTGGTGCGTTACGGGGCGGACTATCCCAACCCTGGCTACGAGGCGAAAAATCAGAGGCTTTCCGCCCCTAACGCACCCTACTACTCTGAGAAAAATAAAAGAATTACTAAAAGTTAAATGGAAGTAGTTTTAGCAAATTTTAGTGGTGAATTTGGTAGTTTGAGCAACGGGTTTGTAGTTTTCAGCAATAAGAATGACTTGAGCTAGTCATCAAGTTAGTGAGAATAGGCGATGTGAACTCACTATTTTTCCTAGTATGGTCTGAGATAAGTAAATATCTACTGAGCCAACATTATGATGATTCAAATTTTTTGGTTCCTTAATAAATGCATCAAAGCTAAACTAGTAACTAGCTGTATTTTAGGGTTATCCCTGGTCATAACTCCGGCTGCTCTAGCTGAGTACGAATTCCCTTCCGATCAGAAACCTCCAAGTGACTATACAGGACAAGCAGGCTCCAGAGATGGGTGCGAAGGTGAAGGGATACCCCTAACAGCCCTAGTTCCTCTAAGTCATGTTGGACAAACGGCTTCGACTCGCCCGACTTTTGCTTGGTTTGTTCCTGACTCGACCACCAAAAAGATGGAATTCACGCTCTATGAATATGACTCAAACGGTAAACCCAAATTAATGGGTGAGGCAATTCCATTGAAGAGTTGGCCAGGAGTTATGACATTAACCCTACCAGAGGACAGACCAGAACTTAGAGTAGGTCGCACTTATCTTTGGCAAGTCACCATCTTATGTGACCCAGATAACGCATCAAGTGATTTAATTGCTAGGGCAGATATTCAGGTTCTAGAGATGCCTTCTACTTTGGAAAGCACTTTTGTCGATGGCTCAAACAAATCCGATTTCTATGCCAAGGCAAGTTTATGGTACGATGCCTTAGCTGAAGCTCTGAAGTTGGCTAACGAATCTAGGTTGGGAGAGGTGGGTTCAACCCTACTAGAAAACCTGGCTGAATTAGAGGCAGCCGCACTGACTGACGAGAAGTATGAACGGATTGAGAACTTAAGGCAAATAGCCAGTAGCCTGCGGTAATTGAGTCCACCCCACCACCAATCATAGGATTAAAGCCAGTTACCGATCAGGATAAACGGTGCCCAGTAGGCGGGGTGGGCATATTGGTCGTTAATCTCCTCTGTGTCCTCAGCCTCAATCAGTTTTCGCTGAGCTGCACGTAAAGCCTCGGCTTTGCTTACTCCAGGACGGCGCAAGTTGGCATAAAACTCTGTCACTAACTGAGCCGTAGAGGCATCATTGACAGACCAAAGAGAGGCTAAAGCACTGCTAACACCGGCTCGCACGGCAATGCCAGCCAAACCCAGAGCAGCACGGTCATCTCCCACTGCCGTTTGGCAAGCTGTGAGGGCAAGCAATTCCCCTGAGTCGGGTTTACGACTAACGCCGCTGATGGTGTTTTCCAGATCATCGAGGGTGAGCTTGTCATTATTTCCAGTGACGAGAAAGGTGTCTTCTCGAATCGCACTAAATTGACCGTGGGTGGCAATGTGAAGAATGGGGTAAACGGTTTGAGCCAGTTCTTCTTCTAAGCGCTCTTGGGTAAAATCCTGATTCAAAAGGGTTTTGCTACCTGGAAATTGAGTCTCGACTGCCTTGAGTTCGCTTTCAACATTGGTCAAAGCTGAAAACCCTTGTCCGTTGACTTCACTTTCTTGAGTTAACCCTAAGGCTAAGACGCGAAGTTTTTGACGGTTCAAGGCTTGGGGATTGGTCAGCTTAAGACTGGGGGTTGTGGCAATAGCATAGGTTTCAACTAAGAATTTTTCACCGTCGTGGAGGGCAGCCATTGGGATGCTGCGTAAGATGCCATCCTGGATGAAAACAAGGGTTTCTATCTGTGCTGACTTTAAATACTTGGTAAAAGGAGCAATAATCTTTTTATACAGCTCTTGGGCTGGTTTGAGGTTATAGTTAATATCACGTCTGCGTTCCAGTCCCCGGCGAAATTGGTTGATTTCTTCTCTAAGAGTTTGACTATCAACATTGATCCACTCCAGTCGCTTTTCGCCCTTGGGAAGACTGACTAGAATACCGGTGCGATCGCTTAAAATAATCGAGCTAAAGACAGCGGTTTTTTCCCCAACCAGTTCGTCAACTCGTT
>NZ_JAAHHE010000138.1:0-16839 GCF_010692525.1 Moorena sp. SIO3B2 | reverse complement strand
GCTGACCGCTGACCGCTGACCGCTGACCGCTGACCGCTGACCGCTGACCGCTGAATGCTTGAATTATCAACTATCAATTTTGAGCATAATCAACTGCCGTTGGAGTAGCGATCGCACTCCATCTAAATCGAAGTTAACATGCTTGATAATTTCTGCTACGGTTTGGGCTTGGGATGAGTCGTCGGGTGAGCTACCATTCTCGTCACAGGCTTCGAGAAACGTAAATTCCTGGTCTGATAGCTTAACCAGCTGGTAATCATAGTCAAATAGGGACTTACTTGGCCAACCGGTCATACAAGGGTGCCGTTCTGGAATTGCGGCTAACAGGTCTTTATCCTCTGACCAATCTACTCGCTCTAAGGGAGGACGGGTGAGGAAAAACTCATAATGAGTCAGTTCAGGATCTAATAATTCAATTAACCGATATAGCTCCCGTTCACTCAGACGTTCTGAGCGTGCCATTAACTCTGGATTCTTGCCAAATAAGCGCTCTTTCTGCCAGTAGCGGGGATTGGAAAACCCAAGAAACTCCAAGCCAGCCGCATCGATTAGTTCAAATAGGGTTTCAATGTTATAGTCAATCTCTTGGGGATGAACGTACATATCCGCGAAGCATTCATCCTGATGGTTTTCCAAAGCCCAGCGTTCCCGGTCTCGCTTGACAATTCGGTTGTTTTCTGGGAGAGCTTCAAATAATTGACGACCGACCTTCACCCCATCCTGGTAGTCTCCCTGGTTTTGACCCTGCAAAAGTGCGATCGCTTGCTGCATCAACTGAATTTCCCAGCGTCCTAATTCAGCATAGACAAAGATATGAAATAAGCCCCCCGGTGCTAGTTTCTTAGCTATAGATTGAATCCCACGGATCGGGTCTGGCAAGTGATGTAACACTCCCACACAATTAATTAGATCGAACTGACCCTCGATTTGGTCAACATCGTACAAGCTCAGGTGATGAAACTCGACCCGATCAGCACCTGAGCGGCGACAGCGTTCCTGGGCTACCTTCAAAGCCCCAGCACTAAGATCAATCCCCACTACTGAGGCTTGGGGATTGAGGTGAACTAGATACTCTGTGCCTACCCCTGTCCCACAACCAGCATCTAGAATCCGAATCTCCTCTCTTTGGGGTGTGTGCCCAGTACAAAAACTATAAGCAGCTCGCCAATTCCAGCGCCAGTTGTATCCAGGAGGTGGCTCATCGAGTAAGGGTTCTGGGGGAAAAGGGTAGGTATCGTAGAGGCGCTCAACGGCAGCAGCGGTTTCTTGAGAGGTTTTCATCACAAAACTTTACAAAACTTAATTATTCGGGGAAATTTTTTACGAAAATAAAGTATAATCTCAAAGGTTTACTGGGATCAATGGCCATCAATCCTGAACTCGATCCCCTAAATTCTATACAATTCTTAATAAATAAACCGTAGAGATCAGAAAAGTTTTAATCTAAAAGCTAGTCGAGTTTACCAATGACATCCATTTTGGGAAATTCTAGGGAACCTACGACCTAGTAGGTTATCCTTATCCCTTGCTCCAAAGTGAGATTGGATAGGACTAACATCAAATGCCTACCCACCAAATGGGTGTCTAAAACGTGTTTATTAACTGCGGCATAAGTCCGCAATGACAGCATAAAAATTTAGGAGCTTTAACAAACCAATGAGTGTCAAGGCAAGTGGTGGAAGCTCAGTTGCCCCTGTGCAACTCTATCAAACTGTCCCATCTGCAACCATTATCCAAGCAGAACAGCAAGACCGCTTCTTAGGAAATGGAGAGATCAACGAGCTACTGGATTACTTCCGTTCCGGAGAAAAGCGTTTAGCAATTGCTGATCTGATTACCAAAAACTCAGACCTAATCGTATCCAAGGCGGCTAACCGGATTTTCGTGGGTGGTTCCCCAATGGCTTTCCTGGAAAAGCCTAAGGAAGCACCTGCCCTAGTAGGGGCTGGCGCTACAGGGGTTCCCGACACCAAAACCTTGGGAACTAGTACCTTTGTCGAGAGTGGAGGTGGATTGTTTGGGGGATTCCGCGCTCTGTTTAGTTCTCCGACTGGACCAACCCCACCAGGTTTCCGTCCCATCGACATCAACCGCTATGGCCCGAGGAATATGCAAAAGTCCTTGCGGGACCTATCTTGGATGTTGCGCTATATCACTTACGCCATTGTTGCTGGTGACCCCAACATCCTAGTGGTTAATGTTCGAGGTTTGCGGGAAGTCATTGAAAATGCTTGTTCAGCTGATGCCACCATCGTGGCAATCCAGGGAATGCGGGCGGCTTCACTAGATTATTTCAAAGGTGATCAGTCGGCACAGGAGATTGTTGCCCAGTACTTTGACATTACCCTGAACGAATTTAAAGCTGCTACACCCTCCGATAAACTGCGGCAACGGCCTTCCATAGACCAACAAGGGCTGCAATTGCCCCAAAGTTACTTTAATGCAGCCGAGCGGCGTCCTAAGTTTGTGATGAAGCCCGGTCTGTCATCCTCAGAAAAAACTGAGGTAGTTAAAGCTGCCTACCGGCAAATCTTTGAGCGTGACATTACCCGCGCCTACGGTTTGTCGATTTCTTATCTGGAATCTCTAGTTAAAAACGGGAACATTTCCATGAAGGAGTTTGTTCGCCGTTTGGGCAAATCTGAACTATACCGGAAGCAATTCTTTGAACCTTTTATCAATAGTCGAGCCTTAGAACTGGCTTTCCGCCATTTCCTAGGTAGGGGTCCATCTTCAAGGGAAGAAGTCCAAAGCTACTTCTCGATTGTTTCCGATGGTGGTCTACCCGCTCTAGTAGATGCCCTGGTGGATTCTCAGGAATACTCTGATTACTTTGGGGAAGAAACGGTTCCCTATCTGAGGGGTTATGGTCAAGAGGCTCAAGAATGCCGTAACTGGGGCATGCAGCAAGATTTGTTGCGCTATAGTGCTCCCTTCCGTAAGGATGCCCAGTTTCTCAATACCTTTGCCAAGTACGAGCAACCGCTGCCTGACCAACATGTCTATGGTTCTGGTAATGACTCGTTGGAAATTCAGTTTGGGGCAATTTTCCCGAAAGAAACCCGGAATCCTACTACCACCCCCGCTCTCTTTGGCAAAGATACTAAACGCCTGCTGATCCACCAAGGCCCAGGAATCAATAACCAAAATAGTAATCCAGGGGCAAGGGGTATGTCCCCCGGTTCCCTTGGCTCTAAGGTGATCCGCCTTGACCAGATCCCTAGTACACAAGACAAGAGTATCAAATTTGCTGAAAGCTCTACTCAAAGGGTAATTCGTGCCTGTTACCTGCGAGTGTTTGGCTTTATGCCCTATGAAGGGGAACGGCTGACTTCAGGGGAAGCTCGGCTGGAAAACGGTGAAATTACCGTCCGCGAGTTTATCCTAATGCTGGCGAAGTCTGATGGTTTCCGCAAACGTTACTGGACACCATTGTATGTAGTCAAGGCAATAGAATATATCCACCGACGTTTACTCGGTCGTCCTAGCTATGGGCGCTCCGAGATGAACAGTTACTATGATGTTGCCTATAAAAAAGGTTTCTACGGTGTAGTAGAGGCAATTGTCAACACCAAAGAGTACTCTGAGGCATTTGGGGAAGATACGGTTCCCTATGAGCGCTATGTGACGGCGGCTGGTTTAAAAATGCGCACCGGAGGAGTGTCTGGTAGCGTGACATCAGCAATGGCAATCATGGCTGAGGAGAAAGTACCTCGCTTTGTTGAGCTGGGTATGGGCAAAGAGATGCTCACCGAACCGGAAGTTGAATTCCGGATTAATCAGGGGGTTAGTGTACAGCGTGAACAAACTAAGATCTTTAAGCTGATCGACCTTAATGATAAGCCAGCGTTGAAAGTCCTGATTGGAGCAGCTTATCGGCAGATATTTGAGCGGGATCTTGAACCCTATGTGATCCAAGCAGCATTTACCTCCCTGGAAAGCCGACTGAGCAATGGCGAAATTAATCTCAAGGAGTTTATTGAAGGCTTAGGTTGTTCTGATCTCTACATCAAAGAGTTCTACACCCCCTACCCCAACACCAAGGTGATTGAACTGGGTACCAAGCACTTCCTAGGACGTGCCCCCTTAAATCAGAAGGAAATCCAGACCTACAACGCAATTCTAGCCTCTGAAGGGATTCGGAGCTTTATTGGGGCAATGGTCAATGGCATGGAATATGCTCAGGCATTTGGAGAAGATACCGTCCCGTACCGCCGCTTCCCCACCTTACCAGCTGCTAATTTCCCGAACACCGAGAAGCTGTATAATCAGCAGACCAAGCAGAATAGTGATGTGGTGGTACCAAGCTTTGATCCAGTCCAGCCTCGCATGGATTCGTCTAAGCTACCTCTGACCGGAAAAGCGATCGCAGATATGGCTGCCCAAAAGTGGCAGGTGGCTACTAACCCTTCCGAGCTGGCCAAGGTAGGTCGTTCTTCTAATCGGAAGCACTCAACCTTGAATCCCAAATCTGCTAAGGCGACACGGATTTTCCGCATCACCCCAAACATTTCTCAGGTTGAAACCGCAGTGGTGATTGATGCCATTTATGACCAAGTCCTGGATTTATTCGGTGAACCAGTACCACCAAAATACCGGCAACAGCATCTAGACAGTCAACTGCGCAATGGAGAAATTTCGGTGCGGCAGTTTGTTAAAGCCTTGGCCAGTAGTAACAGCTATAGTCAGCGGTTTTACCAGCCTTATCCCCCTGCCAAAGTGGTCGAGTTATTGTTCCGGCACTTACTCGGACGTAACCCTAACACTCACGGTGAGGTTCAAACCTACCAGCAGCTGTTGGCGGGACAGGGTCTAGAAGCTGCAGTAACAGCTATGGTTGATAGTCGAGAATACTCCCGCTTCTTTGGTGAAGACGTAGTCCCCTATCAGCGGCTCAGTCAGTAAAAAGTCTGAATTATGAAGGTTGGAGGTTGGAGGTTGAAGGTTTGAAGGTTTGGAGGTTGAAGGTTGAAGGTTGAAGGTTGAAGGTTGAAGGTTGAAGGTTAAAAGTTTAAAATTGAAGGTTTGGAGGTTGAAGGTTGAAGGTTTGGAGGTTGAAGGTTGAAGGTTGAAGGTTTGAAGGTTGAAGGTTGAAGGTTGAAGGTTGAAGGTTTGGAGGTGGTCGGTAGGTTGGACTAGCCTTAAAGGTTAAACTTTCAACCTTTAACCTCTAACTCAGGCCACTAACCTGTAACTGACCTTTCAAACTTTATTAGGGAAAATGTTAAGATGTGTTGCGAAGCTAGGAAAAATGTCAACAATCTGTAGCAAAATATTCCCGGAAGCTAGGTGTATGATTAACCTGCTTTGATTTATGCCTTTGATTTAGGCGGGGTTAGCCAAACCAAGTTTTGCTGGGGCGTGCGTCGGCTGAAGTTCCGACGGCGTATCGAGAACGGCGATTTACCCGGCACATTGCAGGTAACTGCAATGCTACAGAAGCTCTAATTACACCGCAAGGTTAGTTAGAGAGCGTTCATTCTTGGAAATGCCAGTTTAAAAAACCTGGTAATATTTTTTTCTGGAGGAATCCATCTATGAGTATTGTCACGAAATCCATCGTGAATGCAGATGCTGAGGCTCGCTATCTGAGCCCTAGTGAATTAGACGGTATCAAAAGCTTTGTTACTTCTGGTGAGCAGCGCTTACGTATCGCTCAAACCTTAACAGGCTCCCGTGAGACAATTGTTAAGCAAGCTGGAGACCAACTATTCCAAAAGCGTCCAGATGTGGTATCTCCTGGTGGTAATGCCTACGGTCCAGAAATGACCGCTACTTGCCTGCGGGACATGGATTACTACCTACGCTTGATTACCTACGGTATTGTTGCTGGTGATACCACACCAATTGAGGAAATTGGTCTGGTAGGTGCTAAGGAAATGTACAAGTCTTTAGGTACCTCCATTGATGCTGTTGCCGAAAGCGTCCGTTGCATGAAGGGTATTGCTACTGGCATGATGTCTGGGGACGATGCTGCTGAAGCTGGCTCTTACTTCGACTATGTGATTGGTGGATTGTTGTAGGGCAATAAATACTCCTTGGCCTAGTGTTCTGATGATGGCAAAGTTTGTCTGTAGAACCGATAATCACAACTTGAGTTAAATAAGGAAATAGAATCATGCAAGACGCAATTACTGCTGTTATCAACTCTGCCGACGTCCAAGGCAAATATTTGGACGACTCCGCTATGGCAAAGCTCAAGGGCTATTTCCAAACTGGTGAGCTGCGGGTACGTGCAGCAACTGCCATTAGTGCTAATGCTTCTACCATCGTTAAGGAAGCGGTTGCTAAGACCCTGTTGTATTCCGACAGCACTCGTCCAGGTGGCAATATGTACACCACTCGCCGCTACGCAGCTTGTATCCGTGACATGGATTACTTCTTGCGTTATGCTACCTATGCGATGTTGGCCGGTGACCCATCGATCCTTGATGAGCGGGTACTCAATGGCTTGAAGGAAACCTACAACTCCCTTGGTGTTCCCATTGGCAATACCACCAATTCCATCCAAGGCATGAAGGAAGTTACCGCTAGCTTAGTTGGTGCTGATGCGGGTAAGGAAATGGGTGTATACTTTGACTACATCTGCTCTGGCTTAAGCTAACTTAGCTAGTGTTGATGGAATTCGCCAGCCTGTAGTTGTCTGTGTAATTAAGGTCTGGGAAGTTGATTGTGAGTGCTAGCTTGTTAAAGGCGAATCTGGCTCACGTCAGTCAAGCAGAGGAGTTTTGACAGTCTAGTATTGACAATTAACTCCCAGACTTTGGAATAGTTGAGATATTCGATTAACGAATTTATTCCCTCGCTATAGGCGATAGGGGATTTTTTAGACATATTGGAATCAAACCAGAATTAAAATTTTCTTGAATTTTACTAGGAGAAATAACCTCATGCGGACGTTTGAAATAACTGCTTGTGTGCCAAGCCAAAGCAGAATTAGGACACAACGGGAGTTACAGAATACTTTTTTTACCAAGCTAGTTTCCTACGATAACTGGTTCCGTGAGCAGCAGCGCATCCAGAAAATGGGTGGCAAAATTATTAAGGTTAAGCTGGCAACTGGTAAGCAAGGTACAAACACCGGTTTGTAATAATTTTTCGATAATAGCTGTTTATAAAAAAATTTCAGGGGGTCTACTACGACCCCTTTTTGATTTTTGGTGGAAAATGGGGGGATGGAAACAGAGGCAACAGAGGGAAGATATAGCATTTCTAAATTCGGTGAGGTACATTTGGGATGTTAGGGAATAGGCAAAAGGCAACAGGCAACAGGCAACAGGGAAAAAAGATTGTGTACCTCATTACTATGAGAAAAGCTATAAACAAGAAACCAAAGGCCAAAGGCGAACAACCAAATAACCTTGGCCTTTCGGCCACGCTACGCGAACAACCTTCAACCACATAACCTTGGCCTTTGGCCACGCTACGCGAACAACCACATAACCTTGGCCTTTGGCCAGGCTACGCGAACAACCACATAACCTTGGCCTTTGGCCACGCTACGCGAACAACCACATAACCTTGGCCTTTCGGCCACGCTACGCGAACAACCACATAACCTTCAACCAACCTGATTAAACGTGGCTCTACGTAACCTGATTCTCTTATTTAACCCCTCTACTACAGACTGGGCAGTTAGTGCTCGGTTACTGAAGTGGTTAACGTTTCTATGGCTGTTGATCGGAATAGTAATTCTTTTCTCAGCTTCTTATGCGATCGCAGATGTCGAGTTAGGGGATGGAACATACTACGTCAAGCGACAGCTGATGTGGGTAGTCTTAGGTTTAGTGGGATTTAACCTATTGGTGCGATCACCGTTGCGTTATTTGCTAAAGATCAGCCATTGGTTGGTCCTGGGGCTGTTGGTGCTGCTGTTATTGACTTTAATTCCTGGTGTGGGCACAACGGTTAATGGGGCAACTCGCTGGTTATCTTTCGGTTCGGTTCCCCTGCAACCTTCAGAGTTAATGAAGCCGTTTCTAGTGTTACAAGCAGCTCGGGTATTTGGGCAGTGGGACCGGCTTCAGTGGCGGACTCGTTTCACGTGGCTGGGGATTTTTATGGTGGTGTTGGTGGGAATTTTGTTACAGCCTAATCTGAGTACAACAGCACTTTGTGGGATGACCTTGTGGCTAGTTGCTCTAGCAGCAGGGTTACCGTTTTCTTACTTGGGAGGTACAGCATTTGGTGGTGTCCTGCTGGCAGTACTCAGTATCAGCATTAAGGATTACCAGCGGCGTCGGGTGATGTCATTCCTAAATCCTTGGGCTGATCCAATGCGAGATGGATACCAATTGGTTCAAAGTCTTCTAGCTATTGGCTCCGGTGGGACTTGGGGCTCTGGCTTTGGGTTATCCCAACAAAAGTTATTCTATTTACCCATTCAACACACTGATTTTATCTTTTCTGTCTTTGCTGAGGAATTTGGCTTTGCTGGTAGTATAGCGCTAATGTTATTGTTGATGACATACATGACCCTAGCGGTGATTGTAGCTATTAAGGCAAGAAACCGAGTCTATCAGTTAATCGCGATTGGAGCAATGCTGTTTATTGTAGGACAGTCTCTGTTGAATATTGGTGTCGCTTCTGGGGCTCTGCCGACTACTGGTTTACCCTTCCCATTCTTTAGTTATGGGGGAAGTTCGATGATTTCCAGTTTGTGTTCCGCTGGGTTGTTGATTCGGGTGGCACGAGAGAGTAGTGAGGCGAAAGTTGTGTCTATACAAAGTCGCCGCCAGTCGATAGCAGAACGACGGCAAAGAAGGCACAAGGTCAAAGCCAAAAGGTAAAAGTGACCAATATAGCGGTTTTCAATTTGGTGAGGTACAGAGTTTCTGGTTTTAGGGAACAGCGGATCTGGGAACAGGGAACAGGGAAGAGGAACCCACCCCTAACCCCTCCCAGGAGGGGAAGAGGGAACAGGGCAAAAATTATGTTTACCTCATTAGCGTAAAAAGCGCTATACAGACTAGTAATTTTTTTTTCAGGGCATTCCTACTCCCGACTCCCGACTCCCGACTCCCCACTCCCGACTCCCCACTTCCTAAAACCGATGTCTAGGTCTAGGTTTTTAGTAGATACAAAAACTCCAACGGTAAACCATCAGTATCAGCGATAAACGCTACCTCATAAACACGATTACCGATCATCTGTTGGGTAGGTTCCAAGAGAACCTTCAACGGTTGAAACTGCTCTGGGTTCTGCTCAGAAGCCTCTTTAAAACTTTCTTTCAAGCACTCTAACCAACTTGGCAAGTCAGTAGCGCTATCAGTTAGGTCAAAAGACACGTGGTAATACCCCACATAATGCTCATCCCCAAAGGCATCTGGTGCTGGTAATGGTTCAGGAATTTGGATCAGTTCCAAGCGTCCCCCCAGTCCCTTCAGCCAACACGCTAGAGTCATGCCGGTAGTGAAGCGTTCAGATACCGTGAATCCCAACTTCTCATAAAATGCGATCGCGCGATGAATATTGGCTGTGCGAATCGAAGCGTGATGCATGGGTTTTGTCCTTTGGCCTTTTTCCTTTACCCTTATTCCTTTGTAACCAACAACAGGTGTACTGAAATCACCAAGCGCTAATCACTAATCACGTGCTCACCAATCTACCAATCTAGCAATCACTAAAACAATCGGAAATAAGGGTAGCGCACAGGTACCCCTGGTTCTTTTTCCAAATCAAAATTAATCACTGCCCAACAAGGTTCTTCCTCAGGTTCTGGGCTAAATTCTACCGGCAAGCCATACAACCTGGGTTGGCCTGACTCTGAGTTCCCTCGCCAGGGGGTACTGCGCTCTAGGTAGGCACTCACTAAATCCCGATAACGACTGGCAATAATCACCCGTGTTGCCCGATATCCTTCAGTGTATAGCTTGTCTAGGGCTTCGTGAATCTCAAAGCGAATTCCATCAGGATGAGTGTGCTGTCGGTACCATTTATCTTGCCATAGACGCCAGTGACGCCCAGATTGTAAATGAATCAGTTCCCCAGTTTTTGGGTTGGCTTCAAACGCACCATGACGTGGACACAAGTAAGTGTCAGTCAACGTCAATGCCGGAATTATCTGACGGCAGTGAGGACATTTTATTTCTGAACCGAATATCGGGTACTGCAAGCTAGAATCAATCATTAAATGCTAAAGATTGCCTTAGAGGTATATGCTATTACCTAATGGCTCCATCATTATAACTGGGTATTTATTGCTGTTGGTCTAAGTGACCCCACTCTAAAACCTATGTAAAACCTAAGGTATTAATTACCATTATCTCCCTATTGTGATTAATTGTGGATCATCCTCTACCTAAAACCCCAATATTGACATCTTTTTGGCCTCCCCCAGATCTGTCTCTTGCTGCCTTTGTCGCCCCTAATGCTGTAGTTATGGGTCAGGTGTCCGTAGCTGCAGGAGTTAGCATTTGGTATGGTGCTGTAGTCAGAGGTGATGTGGAGCGCATCGAGATTGGCGATCGCACTAATATTCAAGATGGCGCAATTTTACACGGAGATCCCGGCAAGCCAACAGTTTTAGAAGACCATGTCACTGTCGGTCATCGCGCTGTCATTCATTCAGCATATATTGAACAGGGTAGCTTGATTGGTATTGGAGCAGTGGTACTCGATGGGGTTCGTGTGGGTCATGGTAGTATCGTAGGCGCTGGAGCTGTGGTTAGTAAAGACGTTCCTCCTCTGTCCCTGGTAGTCGGTGTCCCTGCCAAAAAATTACGGGATGTTTCGGAGGCTCAAGCCGCTGAACTGATTGAACATGCACGGCACTATGAAAAGTTGGCTCTAGTTCATGCAGGTAAAGGCAAAGATTTAGGATTTAGTGTAACCTAATACTTCGCTGCCGTTGGCCCAAACCCGGAACAGAGAACTTCCGATCCCGGAACAATGGACAATAATTGAGAAAAACACGATCACAAAAGCCCTGTATCGCTTTTTACCGATTCCTTACCAATTAGTCAAGTGTGGGTAACATTGATTAACTTTGGTTAAGTTTTACCAAGAACCGTCCAACGTCTTGGACAAATGGGTGATCAGGTTACTGAAAAATTAACTAAAAAAAATTGACCCATAGGTGCGACTATATTAATAAACAACTACGTACCGTCCGGTACAGGGCAGACAAGCTGAGGGAGGTTACCCCTCTAGCTTGGTAGGAGTGATATTACTTAGTCACAGCAACTTTTTCAACCAACAAGCCCACTCCTTGTAGGGGTGGGAGGTTAAAAAAACTTCAAGCATTATAGGGAGGACACTAGAATCATGGATTTACGTCTATTAATAGTCTTATTGCCTTTACTCCTGGCACTAGGCTGGGTAGTTTACAATATTGGTGCGATCGCTCTCAAACAAGCTCAAAATTATTTGAATAAATCTTAATAAATCGCGCGTCAACCAATTGAGCAATAGCACCTTTGCACAAAAGCTTAATAGCCAGCTGTTCCTTGACACTCCCCGCCCTATAAGAGCGGGGATTCTTTAATCAACGACCCAACGTGGCTCTTCCAGACCGGAATCAGGAAGAGTAGAGGTCGGATCTCCTAAAGCGTTTGGATCGATGATCCAGGTTCCTGTATGCCCTACAGTACCCAAAGCTCTTTTTAGAATATTGATAGCTGCATTATGATCGCGTTCGCGTAGCGTCGCCTTCGGCGAATCCAACACACACCCGCATGAACATGCATGAGTTCTAGTAGATAGCGATTTTTTGACAACTTCACCACAGTTTGAGCAATTTTGGCTAGTATAAGCAGGATTAACGGCTACCGTTTGCCTAGTAAACTTTTGTCCAAAATACTCTAACCACCTTCTAAATTGATACCAACCTGCATCATTAATAGACTTAGCAAGACAATGATTTTTGACCAAATTTTTCACCCTTAAATCTTGCCTTCGGCACGCTTCGCGAACGTAAGCGACCACGTCGTTAGAGTGGATTACGCAACGGGCGAGTCTCTTCGCATGTTCTTCACGTTGCCTACTTATTTTAAGGTGCGTCCTACCTAACCTATTAATGGCGCGCTTACGGTTAGCTGTTCGCGAAGCGTGGCCTACGGCCTTGCCTTTCTTTTTACGAGAAACTCGGCGCTGATAAAACTTCAGCCGCTTCTCGCCCTTACGATAAAATCTTGGATTTGGTTCTGTGTTTCCCTTAGAATCTGTGTAGAATTCTTTTAGCCCTACATCTAATCCAACGTTGGTATGTGAGGGATCTAGAGATTCCTTAATATCAACTTTGACACAGAATTGAACATAATAACCATCTGCGCGACGTACTAATCTGACTCGCTTGATCAATTTATGGTCGTAACGCCACAATTCCCAGGTTCCCTTTAGTTTTAGTTTTCCGACTCCTTTTTTGTCTAAGAATTTTATCGACTTAGTATCAGGTGAGAGTCTCCAGCCCGATGTCTTGTATTCAACTGACCGGGAGAACTTTTTAAACTTGGGGTAACCCTTTTTACCAGGGACTTGTTTTTTACATTTATCGTAAAACCTAGAAATTGAACTATAAGCTCTTTCCACTGAAGCTTGGCAGGCATGAGAATTTAAGTCTTTAACAAAAGGATATTCAGATCTCAGCCACGTGTTATAGCGATACAAGTCTTTTTGTCCTATACCTTTATTATCCATCCAGTAACGGATGCACTTATTTCGGACGAATTGACCAGTGCGTATCGCCTCATCAATGGCGGCATACTGAGTTTTATTCCCCTTGACCTTAAACTCTAAAACTATCATTTTGACGTGGAACAACTCTACGTCATATTATAGCACAAAAAGAAATAAAGCCGTCCTAGAAGGACGGGGCTTGAAACCCAATTTTTTGGTCAAAAGGAGGATACAGCTGGTTTGCTTGCGCTATTGAGCAATGTTATTTTTGGCAAATCAGTGGCTCTGAACTCAATAGATAATCTAGAAAAGTACCAGCAACAATCGATAGTTGTTTGCTACGTGGATAGACAGCATACCAGTAACGCTCGATCGGAAAGTGTTCTACATCCAAAACCACCAGCTCAGAGTTAACCCCTTCTAAAATTAAGGTATGACGAGATAATATAGAAATTCCTAAACCCCCTGCGATCGCTTGCTTAATTGCCTCATTACTACCCAAATCCAGCCGCACCTTTGGTGAAATCTGGTGGTGATCGAACAGTTTTTGTACAGCTTTGCGTGTTCCCGAACCAGGCTCCCTCATAATAAAGGTTTCTTGAGCTATACGTTTAAGGGGGATATTTTTTTCCTGAGCTAGAGGATGATCGACCCGTGCGATCACAACCAGGGGGTTTTCTTGCACTGGTTTATAGCAGGTCTCCTGGTTTTCCGGAAGCTGACTCATAATGTATAAGTCATCTAGATTCTCACTGAGACGACCAAGGATGTATTCGTGGTTGGTGACTTGCAGAGAAATATCAATGCCTGGATAACGCTGGCAAAACGGACCGAGTAAACGAGGAATAAAATATTTAGCAGTTGTAATCACTGCTAAGCGCAGACGCCCCTGTTTTAAACCTTTGAGATCTGCCACTTTCATCTCAAACTGGTCTAAATTCTCAAAGATATCGCGGCAGGTTTTAACTAGTGCCTCACCAACCTGGGTCAGGTAGATTCGCTTACCTACCTGGTCAAACAGAGGCATACCAACAACTTTGGTTAGCTGCTTCACCTGCATAGAGACAGTGGGTTGGGTGAGAAACAGTTCCTCTGCAGCTCGTGTAAAGCTGTGGTGCCGAGCGACTGCTTCAAAGACCCTTAACTGATGCAATGTGGCTTGCTTCAATGATATTACTCCTATGAGGATATAGATCTTAGTCTTTGACAGTCTTTAAAGTCAGGAGTAGGGAGTGGGGAATGGGGAAAAGAGAGTTTCATAGTGTTCATGGTGGACTTTTTTCCATGGTAGCTATTATGAATCTTTGGTACGTATGGGTAAGTTTCTTAAATCTGGTAGTTCTACTAGCTCTTTTTCTGCTTCCTTTACCTTAACTGGTATTCTCAAGGGTTGTGGTTGCTCCTCCATCAGGCAACTCGCTACTGGCAAGCTTTTCTCTAAATCTTCAAGAGGTCTAGGAATCACTGTCACAGCGGTTAGTTCACCAATACGCTGGGCTTCAGCCATTCCAACTTGTAAAGCAACGGCTACATCTGCCACACGACCCCGAATAATGGCAGTACATAAACCCGCCCCAATGGTTTCGTAGGCAGTAAGCTGTACATTGGCAGCTTTGAGCATGGCATCCGAGGCACCAACCATTGCTGGCAATCCCCTGGTTTCTAAAAGACCTAGGGCATGATTACTGACCCGGCTACGATGATTTTGGTTAACTTGATCGAGTAGGTGAACACCGATGGGAAATATCACTTCCAGGTTGGGAAGTGGTCGCGCAATGATTGTCGAAGAGAGCAACTCACCCTCTCGTTGAGCATAATCCTTACCCGATTCCACAGCAATTCTCACCTCAGCGATCGCTCCCCGCACAATGGCAGTGCAGTGACCACTACCAGTTTTTTCATAACCCACAAGGGTAACTTCTGCTGACTTGAGCATGGCGTCAGCAGTACTAACAATTACTGGAAAACTTAGAGTAGAGACTAAACCTAGGGAGGCTTGGTTAAACCGTTTTCTTTTTCTCAAGGGATCGTCAGGGACAAGCCCAGGTTTGTATAACTCCATCAGACAGAAGACCTCTCTTTGGTTGTCGGCTGTTACTTGTTGGCTTATATCAAGTTTAGAAAGTTACGTGTAAAGCCGTAACATACAAGGGTCAATCAAGAAGTAGCTAATGGGATTGGACTAGATGATTGGCATGGGTTTTGTCTGGGAGTGGTGTGCCGACCACCGGTATGATCTAGCATTTCTCAAATAGGTCAGGTACACAGTCGCAGGGTTGGGCGGTAGTAGGGAGTCGGGAGTCGGGAGTCGGGAGTCGGGAGTCGGGAGTAGGGAGTCGGGAAAGGGATCCCCCCTAACCCCCCTTAATAAGGGGGGACCTTAATAAGAGGGGAACGGAAGCCTTAATAAGGGGGGAACGGAAGTGGGAAAAAATCCTGTTTACCTCATTACTACGAAAACCGCTATAACAATAATTTATAACTATAATTAATTATATTAATAAAACTGGAGGCGAAACTGCTAGGACAACTAACTATAGAGCGTTACATTGAGGCATATGGGGTGGCTGTTGGCTTGACACTCCCAACCTATGTCGTTCTAGCTATCCCAATGGCGTTCCTGCTAGTCTCGCAACTAAACCCCAATAAATAGGTATAAAACGGTATTTAACTGTACAAAACCGACATTGACATTTTGCTAGCGCTAGAGTATAGTCAAGAAAGAAGACACAGCAGTTGACGATGCCAAAGAAAGTGGGCTATCCCAAGAGACTATCGACTCAAATTGTCCCCGTGGTGGGGATGAGTAAGTCGGTAGAGTTTGAGTTGTTGCAGGTAATGAAAAAACTAGGTGTCGTCAGGGCTGAGTCTTACAACAAACTCGGAAGCATTAACCATTGGGGACTGGACTGGAAAAAGGCTATCCCGGAAGTGAAGAGCTTCAGGACTCCCGATACCTTGGGGCTACCTGCTAAGTTAATGGATTGGACTATTAATGATGTAGCGAAAGCCATTACAGCGAGCCAGGCGGCCTGTACCGATGCGGTAATCAAGAAAATCTACAAACGATTTCCGGGGAAGGACAATCAAAAGACCAGAAAAGAACTTTGCTTTCAGCTTAAGACCTTAGCATTTATGGACAGTCCACTCCTTCACCGACTGATCAGAAAGGAGTTTCAGCGAGGACATTCTTGGGTCAAAAATCAGATAGTTTATCAACAAGTAGGCTATAAGTGCAGAAGGCTCTCCCGCAACACTTATCAGTTAGAGCTAGCTGGATTAAGAAGAGGAAAAAGAAACAGAATAATCGTCAGATCTAATCGCCAAATAAGTGGGCAGATTAGATTAATCCACAATCAAACTTTACAAAGATTTGAGATTCACTTCTTAGTAGACTATGGAACCGTAGAAGTACCCGCCAACCGCCGTCCTGTTGGGATAGATAAAGGGTACACAGAGGCTTTCTATGACTCAGATGGCCAAGGGCATGGTTTGAACTTGGGCAAGGCGACTACTGAAAAGTCCGACCGTATTTGTGCCAAGAATCGTAATCGAGGGAAGCTTTGGGCAATACATAGAAAACTGGAAAAACTAGATCCAGTCAAATCGGCTCGAATACTAAAAAATAATTTAAACCGAAAGACAGAAAATAAGCGCTACAGACAGAATCAGTCAGAGCTTACAGCAATAATAGGAGCTGCTTCTAAATCGCTGTTTAATGGCGAATCACTCTTAGTTTTTGCGGAAGATTTAACACAACCAATCAAAAATAAACGCCAGTCCAAGGCGATGTCTCGCAAGCTCAATAGTTGGATGAAAGGAGTAATGCGGGATTCGTTACAGAAATGGGCTAATTGGACTGGGTCGGTTGTGAAAGAAGTCCAGCCTAGTTACACGTCGCAAATTGACTCCGTGACCGGAACCCTTCTGGGGAAAAGAAGCGGGGACAGTTTTACCAGATTTAATGGGGTCGTGTTGCAGGCTGACCATAATGCTGCCAAAAATATCCTTGACAGAGGTACGGATCAGGAAATCACCCGGTACATGGTTAAAACCGAGGTACAGGCAGTATTGTTGCGTCGTACCGCGCGTTTCTTGGAAGGAATGGGACTTAGTTTACTTGATGCAATCGAGCTTGGATTGCTTAATTGCAAGCATAGCAAAACTAAGGCTTTTAAGGAACTCCTGGTCGAGATGCCAGGAACGCCTAGACAGATGAGTGGG
>NZ_JAAHHE010000137.1:0-17395 GCF_010692525.1 Moorena sp. SIO3B2 | reverse complement strand
TTATAGCACTACGCATTAAGGTTAGGACATTTATAAAAGCAGCAAAAGCTATTATAATCAGCTATTGCTAGCATGCTAGCATGCTAGCATGCCTGGCACGTAGCGCTATACCTCTGCTGCGATGGGATTCATAGTCTTTGGCTAAGAGTTAAGTTAAGATCTTCAGCCGTAAGCATTCAGCCGTCAGGGGTCAGCGGTCAGCTTAAAATAAAGCTCGTTCCCGTAGCGTGCCCATGGCCCAAACGATATAATTTAATAGTTCGAGATTAATGATAATTGAAAGTCACCAGAAAAGTCCATTGCGCATTGCGCATCGGCGCACGCTACTTGAGGTGCTTTGTGGCACAGGCTTCGACCCTGGGACTTTGCTCAAATTAAACTAATGCTTACCTCTTTTATTCTTAACGCTTTCCTCCTCAACCGTACCCATAGCGCATAAGCACCTCAAGTCGCGTGCGTGGCACAGGCTTCGACCCTGGGAGGTAGCGCATTAGCTGATAGCACCTCAAGTAGCACCATCTGTAGCGCATAAGCACCTCAAGTAGGGTGCGTGGCAAAGGCTTCGACCCTGGGAGGTAGCGCATTAGCTGATAGCTGAATGCTTACCTTCTGCCAGTAACAGGTGATATTCAAGTTCACTGGCTGAACCCATAGCAATTTGAAGAAAACGGGCTAGTTCGGCTTCTGACAAACGTAAGCATTAAGCTGACTGCTGACTGCTGACTGCTGAATGCTTACCTAATACTTAAAGCCTCAAGCCTAATACCTAGTGCCTAAGTTAATACTAATCCCTGACAAAGGTAAGGAAACTTTCCCATAAGCATCCAAAAGTTTAGGGGCTTGATGACGCCACTCCAGCATCTCTTCCATCCTGCGTCTACCTTCTGCTCCCATTTTTTCTCTGAGTTCAGGAGAATTGAGCAGTTCCAGAATTTTCTCAGCAAACTCCAGCTCGTCATTAGGCGTAGCATAAACAGATGCATTCTCTGCAGAGCGTCTTCCCTCTCGGAGGTCAAACTGAACAATAGGTTTGCCTAAGGCCATGTACTCCAAGATTTTATTCATAGTACAGTTTTCGTTGTAAGCCGATGTGGGAGACGGTTCCACGCATACATCGCAACTGGAAAGCCGCTCTAAAAGTGCTTCCCCGGTCTGAAATCCTGTGAATTCTACAAAATCAGTCAGGTCAAGCTCTTTAGATAAAGCCTTGAGGGTTTCAGCAGCAGGGCCACTGCCAATGAGCATGAAGTGAATATCTTGGCGCTTCTTTTCCTGCACGATGTAACGTACTGCCCTCAGAAGATAGTCAATGCCCTCTGGTTCCCCCATCACTCCCATATAACCTACCAGATATTGACGACCTCTGCGGTAACTCGGGTTTGAGGGCATAATCCGAAACCGTGCCAGATCAGGTCCACTGCGCACTACAAATACTTGCTCTGGTTTCTTCCCCCCTCGGGTAAGGGCGACCTTGCGATGGGATTCGTTGGTTGAAATCACCATGTCTGCTGTAGCATAAGTTAAGCGCTCAGCCCAGCGTAGACCATGATAGAAGATATCTTTTCGTCCATACTTGGCGATGTACATCTCCGGAGCCAGATCGTGGTGATCGAAGATTACTTTTACGCCCCGAAACAATTTAAACCATCCCGCCACTAGGAAGATTAAATCTGGGGGATTGCAAATGTGGATAATGTCAAAACCCTGCTCTCGCCATACTTGGCAAGCTAAGCGAAATTGCCAATTTATAGCCCAGCTGTACTCTCGAATATAGCCAGTAACGGAGCTTTCTTCCGGTGGTAGGGGATGGCGATAAATATGAATCCCTTCAATGACTTCATAATCTTTGTAAAACCCATTCCCTTTGGGAGAAATTGTAGTAACTTGATAGCCAGCTTTCTGTAAGCTAGTGGCTTCCATCCATACCCTTCGGTCAAAGGGTACAGGTAGATTTTCGACGATTATTAATACTTTAGAAAATGAAGTCATTAAAATTTAGTTCCTTAATCAAATCAGTAAAACTAATCATTAAATATACTTTTAATGATAGATGCCGAAGTGATGTAAAATATAATTGTATTGTTAATAACTTAAAAAGTTGATCAACTTTTATCATCTAGGGGTGCTTCCTTCAAGGTTTTCTCAACAAGTACCGAAGAGCTATATATTTGTTCCACAACATTCTTAAATTCAAATTTAGTTGGTTGCGCCCATGCCCTTTCACTCAACTGCTGTCGCAATTCTGAGTTTTCTGCTAGTTCTACTAAGGCATCACTAAGCCTCTGAATCATAGCTTCTTCCGTCAACCCATCCGTTTTTATCACCCGTCCACAGGTTTCATCCACTATCACTCCTGGTCCTCCTAAATCGAGGCAAACTACAGGTAAGCCATAGGACAAAGCTTCTATGACAACTGTACCGGAAGTTTCATGGAGACTTGGGAATAAAAAAACATTATGGTGTAGATAGGCTGAAATCAATTCTTTCTGATCTATCCAAGATATCCAGTCTACAGCATTCTGGATTCCCAACTGCTCGGTGAGTCCTTGCAGCCACTTTTCTTCTGGACCTCTGCCAAGGGCTGTTAAACGGGCATTCGGGATCTTATCGAGCAGCTGCGCAAAGGCTTTTAGCCCTAGATGTAAACCTTTCCAAAACAACAACCGTCCTACAAACAGAACCCGGAAAGTTTCTGTTTCGGTTGACTTTCGTTGAATTCCCTCAGGGATAGTAGTCATCCTACAGGGAGGCACATTAAAAATAACTTCAGATTTATGGCGATAAAATTTTGGAATAAGCGACCGTGTTTGCTCGGAGTCAAGATAGATTTTTGATGCCTTAGTAAAGGTCAAGTGCATCAGGGGATTAAACTGAATCCAGCTATTGGCTAGGTCACGACCAAAATCAAGGATTTTGCCCATCAAGGGGTAGCTTTTCCTGAAACGCCAAGGTGTTCTTAGTCCACCAGCTAGTGGACCCAAAATGAAAGGGAGTCCTAGAAAACCCATGAAGCTATAACGTCGCACACAGCTATTTGTGACATGATGCACACAATCAAATGCCACTTGCTGGGTCAATAATTTGGCAGTCTGATACGCACCCCACTGCCAGTGGAACAAAAGAATTTCAACGGTGATACGCATAGCAATAATCCCAAATTTATTTCCTTTAAATATCCACCTATTAAAGGAAAAAACTGGTAAATTATGGTAATAAAAATTCAAATTATTGAGGGAGTTTTTAGAGATGAATTGCTCAATACTGGGCTGATTGTTGGCTTCAGTAATCACCCAGACTTCATGCCCCATCTGTGAGAGTTGAAGAACCCACGACCAACCAAGTTCATCCTCAGAACCTTTTTCAGGATTGCAATTGAAAGCAGATATCAGTATTTTCATCTTAAATATTTTCCGAAAATGGTAATTAATTTTCTGAGCTGTACCCAGATCGGTTAGATATCTAGAGCAGTTGTTGTTATCAACATCTGAGCCAGGTAAGTTTTAGACAGAAGAAGCCTGAAGTCATCAAACTACATACCTATAAATATATATTAATGTATATATTTATGTTTTTATTTTAAGACTGAACGATAGACCTCGCTCATAGAAGTCCAATAATTTTTGACATCTAGGGGAACAACACTCGTTCTTGCTTTAGCTCCTAAGGAAATTCTCAAAGACTTATTTTCAATCAGAGACTTCAAGGTATCTGATAGCTGTTCAATATCCCCTGGATTTATGATTAGTCCATTCTCTGCGTGAGTAACTACCTCGGGTATCCCCCCTACTGGTGTGGTGATCACAGGTAAGCCCCAACCCATTGCTTCCAGCAATGCCATCGGCAGACCTTCGTTGTAAGACGGCAAGACAAATATGTTAGCTTTTGCTAAAAGAGCATCCCGTTGCCCTGAGTCTATCCCGCCAGGGACTTTGATATAGTCTCCTAAATCCAGACTCTCAACTAATTGACAGGCTTGTTCTACTTCTCCATCCCCTGCTAATATTAATTTTGAGCAGGTTTTATGTTCAGGAGGGAGGGAGGCAAATGCCCGGATCAGATCAAATACTCCTTTGCGTTGACCGATTTGTCCCAAAAAAACCAACATTATCTGGTTGCAGCTTGTGCGCTCTGGAATTTTCGAGGGGAACTCTACTGGGTTAGGAAGGATTACAACCTGTTCTGCTTTTAGTCCGAAACTAGACTGGTAAAAGTTTTTCCAGCTCTGTGATAGAACAATCAAGTAAGCAGATTGTCGAAACAGCGAGCTAATTATTCGTTTAGCCCATTGAGGCAGCCCAGTGTAAAACAACTTATACTCGCTACCATGGGCGTGCAAAACTACAGGGACATCAAACGCTAGTGCAACGAGCATCAAAATCATTTTCCGGAGCGTGCTACCCCTTTGACAAAAATGCACGTGAATAAGATCAGCTTTTTTTCTTGATAACTTCCACAGCAACTTGCCTAGAGCTTTCCCAAAAGCTAAGATCTTACGAGTAATTGATCCGTTTTCCCCATCAGTACAGGTAGTAGGAATGTGCTGAATTTGAACGTGAGAGGGTGCATTACGAAGAATAAGTTTCTGCACTGATGCGATACCACCCTTGATCTGAAGGTTGTCACCTAACATTAATACCTGCCATGCCACGACAGAAACAGGATTTTGTGTTTTAAGTTCTAAAGTTTTGTCTTGATTTGTGTCTTGACTTGTGTCTTGACTTGTGTCTTTAATTATGTGTAAAGACGGATAGTTAATCATAATTTTTCATAATTTTAATACTTTCAGGACTGCTGCAGTAAATCTACTTGTATGGTTACACGCCGTGCGCCCCTACTACATATAGAGTTTAAAGTCCAGTTTTGGGTAAATCCTGACTTTAAGGCCCTCACCAAGGCTATAGGGTTAAATAGGTAGTTAAATAGGTAATCAAATCCACTTTGTCCACCTGAGTGCCCAAACTTTTTCAACACCATAAAATGGGGCTAATAGTAGTGTGAGTGCAACCCATACTGGTCCGACTATGTATAACCAAATACCGCCACGATGACGTTTGATAAAACCCTCCAAGGGATAACGTAGTCGTCTATGCCAATAGGTTAGAGGGATCCATTCTTTGGTGTAAGTTTTGTAGATCTGCTCTAATTCATAAGTGGCTTTTACACCAGCAATGCTGGTTTTATTGTCACCACTTACTGGAGCAATGCTTAGCACCTCGTCGATAACGCGCCAGCGCACACCACGGGAGTAGAAATAATTAAATAGCTCAATATCCATGGTGTACTCATAACTTTCATTTAAAGGTTGAGGTCGATCAAGCAGCTTGCGCCGATAAAAGCAGCTAGGTTGGTGAATTGGAGAAGCAACAGCGATTAAGTCAATTTGTTTGAGTGTAGGAGCTTTGATGTAGATCTGGTTTTCTGCATCCTTGATCATAGGTCGTGCTCCTAATCCTAAGGGCAAGACTCGCCCAAACAGGCTCATCCAAAAATTAGCTCCCTTGAGTGGTTGACCTAAATTTTCAGTCCTATATTCAATTTGGCTGCGACCAACTAGGACATCAATATCAGGTGACTCGGCAAAGTATTTGCCCACTGTGTGCAAGGCATCTGGTGCTAGGAGGTCGTCACTGCACAGCCAATTAACGATATCACCATTACACTTAGCAAAACCTTTATTAATGGCATTAGATTGACCACTGTCCTTCTCACTAACCCACCAGGTAATGTATGGTTCAAACTGCTTAATTACCTCCACACTGTTGTCAGTGGAGCCGCCATCCACTACAATGATTTCCAGCTTGGGATAGTTCTGATCGATTAAGCTTTGTAAGGTTGCACCGATAGTTGCTCCGCTATTATAGTTAGGAACAACTATCGAAATGGTCGGAAGTTTGGCTAAGTGAGGGGCTTCTTGTTCACAAATGGTACTTTGCTCTGAATTTTTCATGGCTTACTATCCCGTTTAATTTAATGAAATAAATTAATAAAATAAATTTTTAATTATCAGGATAAGTTTAATGATATAGCATTTTAAATTATCTCATTAAACTTAATACTTAGTAAGTATATAGCGTTTCTCGTACTTATGAGGTACAGTCAATTTTATTTCCCCTACTCCCTACTCCCTGCTCCCTACTCCCTGCTCTCTGCTCCCTGTTCCCTTTACCCATCAAGTCTAGTTTCACATCTCAACTAAAAATGCTAGATCAGACTTGGGCAGCTTTCATTAAGTGGCGATTTTTGACAATTCGACTCTGGTAAACACCTGCGGAAAGAGCGGTTGATACGTATACAGTCCACAATATGTCCTCGACAAGAATTGATGGTTCTAGGCTAAAGTTAGCAATACTGAAAAATATTAGGTAGAGAAACATCCATAAAAATTCTATTTTTTCCCTTAAGCTTAGTAATTTAATTATCCTAAATAATGCCGTCAATAAACTAACCACAAAAAGTAAAACACCTAAAAATCCAAGTTGCAGAGCTAACTCAAGATAACCACTATGAGAATGACCATGTCCTCCATGGGCAAGCCATGTAGAGTTGATTACAGAGTAACCGGCGTCGGAAGACCAGAATCCCTCAAAACCGTAACCTAACCAAGGTCGTTCTAAAATTCTCTCAAATAACAAAGTCCAAATAGGTAAACGCCCGTTAAATTCAAGATCTTTGCCTAGAGTATCAACTACTATGAATTCCAGGTTCCATAAAATTAATATAGATGCAACAAAAGCCAGTAGAGCTGAGACCATGTAAAGAAAAGTTTGTAACTTATAGTGCTGTTTTACAAACTTGTGAAGGGGCAGGAGGGTAATCATAACTAAAAAGATTACCAACGCTGATTTTCCTTGAGAAAGCAGGAGCATCAAAACAGACAAGCTAAATCCAGCCCACCCTACCCAGCGATATTTCCGGTGGTTGAGGGCGGTCAATAAAGACATTATGGCATTTAGGGACATCAGACGAGCCAAATGATTTTTATGCCTAAGGATACCCTGAGCGGGAGCTCCCCCGAAGCCATTACCTAGAGTGACCAATAAGCTTAGAATCGCCACTATGCCTAGCACCCATGCCAGAAGACGCATTTGCTCCTTAGGGTTATAGCGAGCTGCTAAGTATCCTCCGAGGGCAGTTGCACGTACCACAGCTCTAAGTAATGCTGGAATACCGGGAACGGCAGACCATGCAATCGACCACACAGCAGTCCCCACTAAGCATAGTAAAGGTATATCCTTTGTAAAAACATATGCAACTCTTTTCCATCGCCAAATAAGTAAAAAAAACAAGATTAGATAGCTAGCAAGTTTTAAAAGCGTAAGTAGAGAGCCTGGTATGTCAAGAAACATGCCAGAAAATAAGCAGATGCCAATCATAAAAGGTTCTAACTTTAGCAAAAAAAAAGTTATTAATTGATTAGGCGATAACCTTTTTAAATTCACCATAAACTATCTATTAATACGACTTTTATAGCCCTAGTTATCTCAGAAATAATATCTCTCATATTAGTTATATAGCGTTGCTCGCAGTTATGAGGTACAGTCTTCTTTGACACTGATTCCCTGTCTTGATGCAATAGCGAGTGGGGGGAACCCCCAAGACCGCGCTGCATCGCTTAAAACCCTCTTTACTATTGCTAGCATGCCTATTGCCTATTGCCTTAAAGGGATAAGTAATGTCCCTCACTCGTCCTGAGAACTGCTATAATTATACCCCCGATAAAATTTCATTAAAAAGAGATAAGTAGCGTCTTGCTTGAATTTCTAAGGTAAATTCTTTTTCTACCTTCTCGCGGGCGCGGTAGGATAGTTTTTGATGTCGCTCTGTGTTCTCCAGCACCCAAGCAATTCCTTGAGCCAGAGCCTCAATTTTGTAAGGTTGGGCTAAATAGCCGTTTTTCTGGTGCTCAATCAGATCGGGCATCCCGCCAATGTTGAAGGCGACGCAAGGAGTTCCACAGGCGATCGCTTCCATCACTGTGTTTGGCAAGTTATCTTGAAGGGAAGGGGCAACAAATACATCTGCTGCTGCATAGACTAGTGCTAGGGAGAGATCATCGCTCAATGTACCTAAGTAGTGAGTCTTAAAACCAAACTCAGGTGGATTGTCTGGCTGAGAGTCACCAAAAATAACCAACTCTAGTTGATCTCGCCACCCGGATTGGCTCAGCTCTTGCAGCGCTGGTTGTAACAATTGAAACCCTTTTCGTTTGTCACTAGTGGCATTTACTGCTCCAAACAGAATAAGTTGCTTATCCTGGGGCAAACTAAGTAATTCTCGCGCTACCTGCTGATGGATGGGTCTGTACTTTTGAGTATCAATCCCATTGGGAATTAGCTCAATGGGCAGATCCTGGAAAAGGGAACTGGCACTGGCACATTTGGCTAACCATGAGCTAAGGGCGACAACTGTCAGGTCAAGATTTCTCCAAGCCTTGGCTTTGCGCTGCCATACCCAACGGGATAAATCCCAGTCTTTGCTGCTGTGAAGTTGAGGACAAGCACCACAGGAGGCTGTATAGCGATCGCAATCGTGATTGTAGTGACATCCCCCTGTGAATGGCCACATATCATGAAGAGTCCAAACAATCGGTCGCTTTAGTTTCGCAATGGTTTCAATTTGCACATAGCCAGCACAAATCCAATGGAGATTAATAATATCGGGCTGAAGTCGGGCAACTTTGGGGACAACTGCATCGGGAAGCCACTGGGTAGTAAACGTGGTATCTTCCCGTTGAGGGTAAAGCTTTTGAGGTAAAGCGCCAAACGTCCATCTCATCCTGGCTAGGCCCTCTTTCAACTTGATTGTCGGTCCAATTACTGTTTGATCATGACTAAATTTTTCCTGCACTAGGATTTGGGAATCTAAATTAATGCTTTGCAAGCCCTGATGTAATCGATAGGCAGCACGAGCAGCTCCACCAGATATATCGAAACTACTAACAATTAGAGTCTTCATGGTTTAATACCTTCCATGAATAGTGAATCAGGTTTACGCACTTTGCCATCAACCATATCTAGACCGTAGCTATTAAAATCTTGAATACGGCTTGAATCAGCACTACAAACGCGCACCTCCACAAATCCTGAGCGCTCAAGCAGTCGTCGTAAAGAAAAGCGGTCATACATCCAATAATGAATTTCACCTGAATTCCGAAACAACCCTACTTCAAATGCCCGTCGTGCTTCATTGCCTGCGATCAGAGTCACTAGATATTTGGCAATACTATTTCTGAGATTAAAGCTTCTAAAGGTTTTGTAAAACCAATAGGCATCCTTAGATGCTAGTCGCTCTATCAATGATTGTTTTTCAGAGTTTTTATCCAAAAATAGATCGGCATTGCTACCGATACGAGATACTATAAACTCTTTATTAGTAAGATTAGAGTCAGCTAGATAACTAGCCATTTCACCACCTTTAACGTGGCGAACTGTCTGGTCATAAAGTTCTAACATTATCCAGTCATAGTTAGCCTCTGCTTCCGTAAGACCAGACTCAACCTGTTCTAGAGTAGAGATATAATTTCTAGCTATTGATTCTAGATCAGGGACAACTGCCCTAATTATTCCCCGTGGCTTAAGAACACGCCAACACTCAGCCATAAGTTGATCAGCTTCATGCTGCTTGAGGTGTTCTATTACATGAGAACTATAGCAAGCATCAAAATAAGCATCAGGGTAGGGCAAATTTTTCCTGATATCATGATTATCAATATGGGATGATTGTGGTGCTAAATCAACGTTCGTCCACGCAGGATGATTAGAATATGTAGAGCCACAACCTATATTTATTAGTTTGAACATATACTTACCATAAAAATCACATCACTCAAGATAACTATTGGTTCATAAGACCTCTTGGCAAAGGATTGTTTGGATACGACTTTATCAAAAAAATCTGAATATTAGTTGGTGTTATCATAAATCATCAACCCCAATGATGATTTATTTGTCAATGCTATAAATAAAAAATGATATCATGCTTTTCAACAGGATTTTTTATTTGTCATACCAAGTTATAGTTTAATATTAACTAATAAATTATCTTCAAAAAATATAATGAATTAACTTTTTTTGAAAATAATTGTTAATTCAACTTTATTTTAATGCTGTCAGCGACATCAAGTTTTGCCTAGGTTATAAAACTTTTTTAATATTTTTTGTATTTTTTTAATTTTCGAGCGTTTAATAAAATTTTCGTAATAGTTTTTATCATAATCTCGATCTACCGCTGTAAAATTGTTATATTGGATCGGAAAGTTAAGACTTAGTGTTTTAAGTTTTGCTAGTTCGTTATCCGTTGATAAGGTATGAGTTGCATCTTCACCAAAACCAATATTTGAAATCAGGTTTACAGCAGGAACAACTGATAATCCAGACTGGGCAAGTATTGCAAAAGTCCATCGGTAATCCCAAGCATCATACTTACCGTTTAGTGTATATTCAATAGATTTTTTAAGTGCTTTGTAATGCTCTTTATTTGCCAAGACATCCCTGATCCGATTTTTGATCTCAGGATTTGACCAAAGACTCATATTAATATCATAATAGTTCCATGCCCTTCGCCAAGAAGCCCAACCCCAAGTTGCAGTATAATATGAGAAATGATAACTCTGAATATCAGAGTTCCATTGACCTAGAAAGTTACTACCACTAATGAGCATGATTCGCTCATCATCTCGATATCTCTCTAAGAGATTTTCACAAAATGGAAAAAAATCGGGATGTGGAAGACAATCATCTTCAAGAATAATTGCTTCTTCAACGGTGTTAAAAACCCAGTCTATGCCACTTGACACTCTCTGACAGCAGCCCATGTTTACATCAGAGTAGTTTTCCAAAACCTCACAATCCCAATCGACGCGCTCAATAATTGCACGAGCTGCAGCACACTTTTCTGCTTCACCTGGTCGATCGGCACGAGGTCCATCAGCAATGACTAAAAGTTTGGGAGGTTTGGCTTGGCGAATTACCTCAAATACTCTCTCAGTAGTATCTGGTCGTTTGAAGATTATGAACGCAACTGGAGTTTTCATCTCGATCTATAGAATTAATCTAGAAATTATTAGTTTTCAATAGCGACCTGTTAAATACTATTTAAAATAGTCTGAAGTTTCTCTATGAGCTGATCAGTAGAGTGAAGACGTCTATAACCCTGAAAATCCGGTTGCACTTCTTGGTTATATTTTTCCAGTTGACTACAGAGGCGACCGATAGCATAAATACATTGCAGCACATCCCCCTCATTGATACTTAAACCCAATTTAAATTTGCGAACTCTCTCTGCCATACAAAAGTTGCTGCTCACAATCACAGGTTTTTCAAAGACTGCTGCTTTAGTCAGGATATTGCTACTGTGGGGGAAGTTATTATAGGCAGCAAATAAGATATCGCAATTACTAACTAAAGCGTTAAATTTTGCTTCATCAGGAATACGCTCAAAATAAAAAAAGCAGTTAGGTAACTTTAAGTTAAGAATAGTCTGGAGTCTGGCTTGCTCCTGGGAAGTGTAGGTCTGCTTGGATAACTGACCAGCGAAGACAAAAAAATAGTCTTCTTTCACCATCTGCTGAGCAACTTCTAAAAGTGTCAGAACTCCTTTGCGCTTGGATTGTACCCCTAGTAATCCAATGATTTTTTTGCCATCGGCTTGGGCTTGAATTTGTTTCACGATTGACCAATTAAAGTCTGGGGCTGACTCGTCGGCAAAATCGGGAAAAGTAATTACATTTTTACCATTGATTTTGCTTTGTAATTTGTTAGCAATCCCTTCGTCGAGAACAGCAATAGCTGGGCAATGAGAAGACTTTAAAACAGCATGAGGTTTTAGAGGACCTCTATTGATAGACCAAAACTTTTGTTTAAGCCTCAAATGACGAGGGTGAAAATAGAGACCAGACCAACGGTAAGGGAAAATCCTGTCTACTACATGGTGTAGCAGGTAAGGTGCTAAGCAACTATCAACCCAGGGAAAAAACACTAGATCGGGTACTTTACCAATCTTCGATGAAGCATGCTGAATGCTAACTTTGGCGTAGCACCAACGTTTTACTGCATTCAGGGCTGCGCGAATTCCATTGATCGGAAATGAGCTAGGCTCTGGTGTTTGACATTCAAAAACCTGGAATTGCTCTTGATACTTAGAGCAGTTAAAGGCAACCCATTCACTCAATTCTGATGGTTCTGGGCAGAAGGCTATCACTTGATGACCAAGCTCAAGCAAAGTTTTGGTGAAAACCTTGAGGTATATTGGACGGTGCCCATTCCAATTTTCCTCAATTAGAGCAATGGTTTTCAAGGTTATAACCTCTTAAAATAGTTACATCTCACGACCAGCTAACAATACATACTGATATAAATACTGGCTACCAGAATTTTCCTTTTCCAGATTTATTGATATGCTCTCTCTAATACTAATTTCAAAAAATCTTGCTCACATTTAATCACCCACCACATGAAATTGATATAGCAAAGGGAGTAGGGAGTAGGGAGTAGGGAGTAGGGAGTAGGGAGTAGGGAGCGGTGCGACCCGTGGCGAATTAAATTCGCCACGGGTCGCACCTCTGCATCGCTCCTAAACTCCGAAACGTAAGTCTAAGCTGACTTCTGACTTCTGACTTCTGACTTCTGACGCTAAGCGTAGCGCTATATGAGATGCACCCCTGTTGACGGATGCGATCGCATTCTAGTTTTGTAAGACCTGATGATATAGGTCGATATATCGCTGGGCTTGCAGCTCTATTGAGTATTCTTCCAAGGCAATAGCACGACACTGTTGTGCCATGGTTTCCCGTAGATGTTTGTCTTCCAGTAGCTGCACAATGCCATTACAGAAATCTTGAGTATCCTCTGGTTGAGCTAAATAACCAGTAATACCAGGACGTACTAAATCGGGAACGCCGCCGATTTTGAAAGACACCATGGGTGTACCACAAGCCATACTCTCTTGCAGCACCAAGGGAAGATTGTCCGCACGGGTGGGGAAAAGAAACAAATCAGCAGCAGAATAGGCAATGGCTTTAAAGCGATCATTGCTGGCATAACCAAGATTCAATGCTGGTATGCCAACAGTCTCAGCAATTGTTTCGCCACCACTACCAAACGTTAGCACTACACTTTCAGCCTTGAGGGACTGGGGTAGACTTTGCAACGCTTTCAATAGCAAATCGCCGCCCTTGCGGTTCTCTGCTAAGTTTGTTGCTGCAAACATCAGAACTTTTTTGGACGTGGGAATGCCGAGTAGAGATTTGCACTGTTTGGATTCGAGAGGCTGATAGACTTCAGTATTAATACCATATGGAATATGGTGAATCCCAAAGCGGTTGAGCATACTTTGCTTAGCTTGCTCACCAAGCCAGCGACTGGGAGTGACAATTGTTAAGTTTGAGTGACTATAAGCCCAGTTTTTTAGCTTCCACTCTATATGAGTGTTATCTTTTGGAATAGCTGGGTAAGTATCTAGATCGGGACACTTGCCACAACCACTTTTCCAGCGATCGCAGTCATAGCTATAGGCACAATGTCCCGTAAAGCTCCACATATCATGGAAAGTAAACACAGCAGGTTTACGTTTAGTTAATGAAGGGATTGCTAGATAGTTAAAGTATCCACTACTGGCACCATGAAGGACATGAAAATTGAGGACATCGGCGTTTTTGTAAAAGCTGTGCTTAGGAATATTAAACGTGCCCAGTTTATTAATATAGTAGAGTCCTAGTTGTTGGGTAATCGGGGCAGTTAGTTTATCTAGAATGGCTAAACGGGGAGCAGAATCTACGCGATCACTACTAGTTTTGAGCCTCCAGACTAACAAGCGTGAGTCTGCGCCTTGACCCAGCAAACCTTGATGGAGTCGGTAGCCTGCGATCGCGGCTCCTCCAGAAATATCAGACTGATTGATATGTAGGACTTTCATGGTGCTCGGTGAGGTACTTTTGATAAATGCTAGAAGCTAATGTGCATTTAAATTGGTTATTTCCCGTTCTCTGTTCCCTGTTCCCCGTTACCTTTGAGGAATTTAGGTATCCCAATCTAAATGCTGAACAGCTTAAGTGGAATAGCGAACAAAGCGATAAATCTGCAGCCGAGATTAAGATAATCGACGTTGCTGAATAATAGAATGATTTTAAGAGTAGGTGCGCGCCTCCTAGGGCTAGTAAATCGCCCTTGGGTCGCACCTGTAGAATGGGCATCTTGCCCGTTCGATATCTTGCCCTTGCGGGCAGGATGCCCACTCTACTCCTATCCATTACTTAATTCAGCAACGCCAGATAATCCATTGGTAATGATTGCAGGTACTTCAACTTTGTTGATTGCTGCTCTTAACTCCCCCTCGTGTTCCAACCTACCAGCTGCATAATTTTCATAGAAAAGCTTGGTAGTAATCTGGTCGCCAAAGCCAACAATACTTGGAACATTAAACAGTAGCTTTAGGGACAGACAAGCTGTACTGACGGCAAACACCCTGGGTTGATTATTTCGGCTTGAATCTAGGGGGAGGAAAGCTTCGGAAAAAAATACCTCAAATGGCAGAAAAAAGAGGTCTGGTTCTGATAAAACTATTATTTTATCAAACAAGTCAGATAGGGCATACTCCAACTTCTGGAGTTTGACATTGTCATCTCTAGGATGGGGTTTTAGCACCAGTACTGTGTTTGGCTCTATACCTTCACAGATCAGGAATTCACGGTAAGCAGCGATTTCATTCTCCAGAGACATTCTACCCGCCTCAGACAAATTTGAAGTGAGTAAGATTGAGACGGGAGACTCAGCAATGTTCTTGCGAAACTGGAGAATGTATTCTGGGTTTACCAAACCCCTCAGCTTTTGAAAAGTTTCGAGAAGCCACACCTTATTTAAGGTGACAGTTTTCATGGGAGGTGATTCCCCAAAAACGTCAGGCAATACAAAATAACCGATATCAAATTTTAGTCTAGGTTTTAGGGACGTTTTTATTTTTAATATCGTCTTAACTTTATTTAATAAAGATTTATATTTGGCTTGTATATAGTTAATTAAATTAGGCTTATTTTCTTGAGTTTCTGGAAACAAAGCTTTTGAATTTACTGAAAAATAAAAGCCAATACTATCACCGTAACAAATTTTTTGTGCCGATTTGTAAATATTAATAAGTAGCTTATTTCCAAACATCCAATTCCGGCACAGGTAAATTTCATCAGCCCTGTTAGTGCCAACCATTTCATGGACCATACGGAAAATTTTTGATGGGCTGGAATAGTCTAATCGACTCTCAATATCACTGAGCTGCTCAGGGGTGATGTACACAATTTTATGCCACTCACCCACTAACTCTGCTATAGTTTTGATAAAGGCGGCAAATTCATCAATTTGCCCTGGGGGAGAATAGAGATGATAAATAACAAGGTAGTCTTCGTATTTAATATTAAGGTCTTTTTGCTCTTTTTCTCTGTAACTAAGGACTGATAAGGCAGTCACTAGTTGAATGCTGCCTTGACAGGTAATGATGCGTTTAACAAGTTTAGGATTAGTCATTTTGTTTATGGGAATATTCAGCGTTGCTCCTGGTTAACAGACAAAAGTCTTAACCCTCCCAAGCTGAAGGCTTGCAAAGTCATAGCCAATCCGCTTTGATAACCCCCCTTTAGCCCAGACGAGAACGAAGTCGCGCGTCCACAAACTTTCGTCCGCACCTCAAGGACTAAACTATAAAGGGGGTTTTTAACGCCGATTTGGTATTATCCGAGACTTCTACTTGAGAAGCATTGCCTACTAACCCTTTCAGAAGTTATTTTTTGAATCGGGATAGTATTCTATACTTCCAGTGGGCATAAACTGAGCTTTTGGTTCAGCTGTAGAGTTTAAGTTCTAAGCTGCAGGGGCGTAAGCATTCAGCTATCAGCTATCAGGTATCAGCTCTCAGCTCTCAGCTCTCAGCTCTCAGCTTTTAAATAAAACAAGTAAGCATTGGTTTAATCTCTGTTACGTCAGCCATTCGCGAATGGCTGACCGCTGACCGCTGACCGCTGACTGCTGATAGCTTGTAGCTTATAGCTAAATGCTTACCTTAAACCTGTACTTTCATCAAGAGCTCACATATTTCTCGAACCCCTCCTTGCCCACCTGCTAATCTGGTAACATACACAGCACAGTCTCGGTTTTCTGGCATCGCATCAGCAACAGTTAAGGGACATCCTACAGCTTCCAGAACTGGTAAATCAATGATATCATCACCAACATAGGCGACTTGGGCAAGAGATAAACTCAACTGTTCACAGAGTTCTTTGAGGACAGCTAACTTATCTTCAACCGCAAAAAAACTGTACTTGATTCCTAGCTTTTGGACTCGATGTCGGGTTGCCCTACAACTGCTATTGGTAATAACAGCTACCTCAATTCCAGTCTGTTGCAGTAGCTTGATTCCCATGCCATCCTTGACATTAAACTTTCTGAGTTCTTCACCGCTTTCTGTGTAGTAAAGTCCGCCATCGGTCATGACACCATCCACATCTAGGGCTAGCAGTTTGACCTGGGATAAACGTGCTTGTAATTCAGCTTCAGGGATTTTGTTCATGGCAAATTTACCCCAGTTGTAGTGTCCAAACCCGCACGAACATTCAGAATTCCCTTTAGCACATTTTCCAGTTCGGCCAAGGGTACCATATTCGGACCATCACTAGGGGCGATGTCAGGATTTTCATGAATTTCCATGAACAGAGCATCAATCCCAACCGCAGCCGCAGCTCTGGCCAAATAGGGAACAAAGTGTCGCTGTCCACCAGACTTATCTCCCTTTCCTCCTGGCATCTGGACGCTATGAGTGGCATCAAAAACCACAGGATAACCTAACTCGCGCATCTGAGGGAGGGAGCGAAAGTCTACCACTAGGGTATTGTAACCAAAACTAGTACCCCGCTCAGTGAGTAAAATATTCTTGGCTCCCCCAGCTTCCAGTTTGCTGACCACATGCTTCATATCCCAAGGGGCAAGAAACTGACCTTTTTTGACGTTAATTGCCTTACCTGTAGCAGCCGCAGCGATTAGTAAGTCAGTTTGGCGACACAGAAAAGCTGGGATTTGCAGGACATCGACTACTTCAGCAACAGTTGCAGCTTGGTGACTTCCGTGGATATCGGTAAGCACTGGCACACCCACCTTCTGTTTGACCTTCTGGAGAATTTCTAGACCTCTGTCTAGAGTTTGTCCCCGAAAGGAGTTTATTGAAGTTCGATTGGCTTTGTCAAAGGAAGACTTGAAGATCAAAGGAATATTCAAGCGATCGCATACTTTGCGGATCTCCTCTGCCATTTTTAAGGTAAAGTCTTCCGATTCAATGACACAGGGACCACCAATCAGGGTGAGTGGGCAGCGATCGCCAATAGAGAGGGTATCAGTGATTTGGGTATTATTCATGAGTTTTA
>NZ_JAAHHE010000136.1:0-17463 GCF_010692525.1 Moorena sp. SIO3B2 | reverse complement strand
TAATAGTCGAAACCATACCCGGTAGGCCAGCGATCGAAGGGGCCCATTGCCGTGGTCTCATTGGCTGGGGTATTGTGCCATTTGCCAAAAGCAGAGGTTTTGTAGCCATATTCCCTCAAAACTTCCGCGACCGTGGCAGAGGTCTTGGGAATAACCCCCAGGTAACCATCCCAGTCCAGTGCCCGTTCTGTAATGCTACCTGTCTGGGCCCGGTGGTGATTGCGCCCCGTTAAGAGAGCGGCGCGGGTGGGCGAGCAGATGGAGGTGGTGTGAAAGGTGTTATAGGCAATTCCTTCATCCCACAGACGGCTTAGAGTCGGCGTGTGGATCTCGCCACCAAAGGTGTCAGCCTGCCCGAAGCCTACATCATCCAGCAGGATAATCAGGATGTTGGGCGGATTTTCGATGGGTATATAGTTCGGTTCTTCGCGCCGGATCATGGTGGACTCTTGCAAAGTCGGTCCGGCAGTGCTGGCTGATGGCACTGGTGGGAATGGCAGCACCGAGCCATCTGTCGATTGTGCCATTGCTGGTAGGGCGGTTGTCTCTAGCAAGAGAGACAGCGCGATCGCCATGACCGCAGCCACCTTCCAAATTCGATTCCAAATCATTGATTAAACCTCATAAACAACAGTAATGAAAGGGAACATGTTGAGTTTCGTTACCGAATCATTTCCCCTAGGTCACGATAAATCGATCGTTAGCATAGAGGGTGACTTCTCCTCTTTTGGCTATTACGAAGCAGGCGGTAGCTTACAATCAAATTTCTTATCAAACTCCTCGGGACTCATATACTCATCTGTCGGAAAGTATTCGCCCATCATAAAAAAGGTTGACAGACCCAAAGCGCGTGAATTGGCTTTGGGATGGGCTCGTGCTAGAGAGCAACGAGAACAAAAAATATCGTTGCTGCACCTTGAAAGGGCGGGCAGTGCCCGCCCTACAGCGACTACTAGAAGTTGTCCGGCAATACTGGTATTTGGTCTAGTGGGCCACCATCCTCTACGTCAAAATCGGGATCGAAGAAGGGTATCCCCTGCTCATCCATAAACTCAGCCTGGGCTTTGAGCCACTCGCTGAATTTCTGCTCCTTTGCGTAGGCAACAAGCCGCGCTTCGAGATATTCCGCGATATCTGGATACAGCAAGGCAACATTATTCTGCTCTTCCTTGTCCTGAGAGAGATCGAATAGCTCGGTCTTACCCGGAAGAGTTGCGTATTTGATCAGCTTCCACCTGTGCCCATTGTCTTTGCGGATGATAGCCCCGCGATAGGTCTCGACGTTAATCAAAATCTCCTCATGGGGTGAGGGAGCCCCTTCAGCAAGGGTCGCCCATGCGTCTTTCCCGTCGAAAGGATGAAGGAGACCGCCCTTACCCCCGGCAAGAGCCAGTAGGGTAGGCATGATATCTACATGGTGTAGAGGTTCGTCCACTACTGCTGGCTGGAGTTGGGCTGGCCAGTTCACGATTGCCGGTAAACGCACTCCGCCCTCGGAAAGGCTCGTCTTACCACCCCGGAAAGGCTCGTTAGAGACTGGCGAGTCGTCTGGAACTGTAGCATCCGGTCCGTATAAAAATTTGGGCCTTACTCCGCTGCCACCGTTGTCGGTAGAGAAGAAGATCAGCGTGTTCTCGCGCATACCTTCCTCTTCGAGAGCATCGAGCATACGACCGACCTGATCGTCGAGACTAGTTATCATCGCTGCGTAGGTGCGCTTCTCCTTATTCTCACGACCCGGAAACAGATCCTTATAAGCTTTGCGATCTTTTCGAGGGGCTTGCAATGGAGTGTGGGGGGCCAGGGAAGCGAAATAGAGGAAAAACGGATTCGACTGGTCGTGTTGATGGATTAGCTTTACGGCTTCGTCCCCAATCAACTCGGTGTAGTAGCCGTCTTCGGGTGGTACAATTTCTAACCTTTTACCGTTGCGCTGCCAGTCGATTTCCAAACCACTTTTATCCTCCTTGGTATCATAATCTACCTCACCCATGACGTTGCCATAGAAGTAGTCAAAGCCGCGATTCTGCGGCCAATAATCCTTATAAGCGTGGCCGAGGTGCCATTTGCCGACCATTGCCGTTTCGTAACCCGCTTTTTTAAGCGCGTCAGCCAGAGTCACCTCATCCGTGGGCAAACCGTAGGTATGTGCGGGGAAGATAGTGTTAGTCTGCAAGCCGTGGCGCATGGGGTAACGCCCTGTCAACAGGGCTGCTCGTGCTGGAGTGCATACGGGCAAACCGTAGTATGATTCCAAGCGCACGCCTGTATTCGCAAGCTTGTCAATATTCGGTGTCCGGATCTCGCTACCGCGATAGCCTAGATCGGCATTACCCAGGTCATCTGCCAAAATCACAATAATGTTAGGCTTAAGCACCGGGGGGGCGGCAAGAGCAGTCGGGAACCCTGACAGAATTCCCGAAAGAAATAGTAGAAGGGAGGTCGCGATCGCGACTCCCGTTTTTATAACTCGTTTCACGAACCCAAAAACTCCTGAATTTAGAGGATATTTTGTTTGTTGCTGGTCTTTTTCTTACAGCAAGACCTCTTCGTATTAATGCCCTTAGGACTCACGGAAGGAGGTCTATTTTTTTTTTGGCTATTCGGAAATTGACTTTGCACACATTCCCTAGCTTATTGGTAAGCTATCTCTGTGGATAATCAAAAATTCCAACTTTCTCAGCTATAAAATATAATTAACTAATTTGCAAGCAATTATAAGTTTTACTTATAATTGCTTGCAGGGTAAGCGCAAGAATCAATAAGCTGTGGCTTATTGAGAAAAAAACTAGCTCATTCTCAACAAATTAACTCTATTGCCAGTACAGTTCTACGAGATTATAGGGGTATGAAGCTTCCACCACCTGAACGAGGTGGTGGTGTCCTATGCTAACCTGGAACTACGAAGCGTCCACAGGTCACACAAGCAAGCCCAGCTTCTAGGCGGTCGTCGAGATCTTTTGCTGGAACGACCCTCCTCGTCATTTCTGCGAGTGAGTTTGAACACGCCCCTGGCACCAATGTTGTAAGCTCCGTTTAAATCCGCATTAAACCCCTTACCTGAAGGGAAGGTTGCCAAGGAGTATTTTTTTGAATTTCGTTTAACCGTACCAGAGCCATCAAAAGCCAATTTTGAAGTATAGGCGGCGATAACTTCTATCACCTTACCACCCAACTCAGCCCATTTCATTTCCGTAAAGTCGCGGATTTTCTCTTTGAGCCATCCGTGGAATCTTTGCCTTAAGTTGGAGCGCCTTTTTCCACCTCTTGGCTTCCACCCTTTGAGATTCTCAAATACAATTACTTCAGAATTAAACTTTTCAGAAATCCCCACAATCCGTCTAGAAACAACATGGCTGATCTGGGTATTGATTCTTTGACATTTTTGATAAGTTTTGGAGCAAAACCCAATATGAAGTTTTCCTCCTTTGCCCATCGTTTTTGATGCTCTTTTTGACACGGATTTTAGTCGTTTGTCCCTACGGTCTATGTCTCTTCCAAGATGAATAAACTCACAATGGATTACAGTGCCGTCATCGGTTACAACTGCTACGGTAGCAGTAGTGTTGATACCTAAATCTACCGCAGTAACATTAGCCTCTGGTTTTCGTTTTTCTGGCTTACAAGTGAATGGGACGGACAAATGGCAGTACCTATCATTGAAAACCAACAAAGGCGACATCATTTTATTTGTAGCTACCTGATGCCTTTCTCTCAAGCCGGTAATCTGAACCATAGTCCAGACCCAGTTTTTGCCATCAAAAACTTTGATTTCTACTTGGTCGAAACCATGCATCTTGTAACATTGCCCTTTATACAAGGCAGGATAGCAACCAGTATCAGCATTTAGTCTTGGCGGTTTACTATCTTTCCTTTTTCGATTACCAGATTGCCATTCGCAATATCTAGTAACGAAACTACTAACCTGTCCAGCTGCAAATGCGATGGCGGCTCGACGGTAATAACTAGGGAACTTGTAGAAAGCTTTATTGAACTGTGGATATTTGATATTTGGACGCTTTGCTGTTTCATGCATTAACTTTTCGACAGCAGGAGTTAACTGATCCGCTGTCAATCCACCAAGCTCAGACCAATGAGTATAAATAATGCCAACCAAGTATTTACAAGCCTGACGATAAACTTTGACCGTCTCATCAAACAATCCCTTTTGCTTGGAAGACGGGTTTAGTTTCCATTTGTCAGTTCTGATAACTTTGCTTGACGTTTTCACTGGTCTCGAAAAATATCGCTAGTTAATATTTTAGCCTACAAAAATGTAGACGACAATAGTTTGATTGATGTTCCAGGTTTTTGGCTATTGTTGTTGGCGTGGACTAACCCCCACTTGGACGTTCGCGTAGCGTGGCCTGCGGCCAAGTGGGGGAATGCGTCTCACGTCTTGTTCAATACAATCTTAGTGGTAAGCTATCTCTGTGAATAATCAAAAATTCCAACTTTCTAAGCTATAAGAATTAAATAACTAATTTTCAAATTGTATTAGTTTTACTTATAGGTAGTTGGAATATTTTTTTCTAGGGGGGTGCCAAAATGACTTTGTTGATTGATGCCAACAATAGTAAAACTACCCAACCTGAGGATGATCCTGGGACAGGCAATCAGAATATTGTCTCCAAATCCATTACAGATGTGGATAGTGTCAAAGAGTTTTTTAAGTATAAAAATAGGGAAATAATACAACTCAGTCCCGGTCCTCTTCAAGCTAAGTTTTTGTCGATTCAGGTTGGTAACTTATTTTTTGTATATAATCAGGTCAACCAAGGGATTCAATTGTCGGGTGAGGGACAAAATGAATACATATGTTTTGGGATAATTTACTCTGAAAATGAAAAAGAATATTACTCCTTCCGTCACCCTGTGGAGCCTCAAAGGACTATTTTTGGTTTCAATGGCAAGGGAGCAGATGCAATCTTTCCTCAAGGTATAACGTTGACACAAATTATAATCCCTGTTCCAACATTTGATGCTTATGCAGACCAACTACAACGCCAGGATCTAGACGATAAGTTCCGAAGTAAAAATCATGTGAATTTGCTACCAACGGGGATGAACGAAATTAAAGATTACGTGAAAGAACTTATTTGGTTAGCAGTACATAAACCCAATTGGTTACAACAACCTCATATTGAGGAACTCGTTAGGGATGATTTCCTTCCTTTGTTGATTAGTAATATTCCCACTAAGTTAAATTCCAAGTGTTTTCTCAAAGCTTCTCGAAGAGCAAAGTTGATTGCCCAAGCTGAAAAAAAAATGCTAGCACACTTGGAAAAACCTCTGACCTTAAAACAGCTAGCTCAAAATTTAGGGTCTAGCAGTTCTGCCTTATCTTATGGTTTTCAGGACTTATTTGGCTTGAGTCCCATGCGCTATCTCAAGGTACGACGACTTAATGCAGTGCGAGAACGCTTGAAGGCAAGTGAACCAGAACGTTGTACCATAGCCATCCTTGCTAGTGAATTTGGGTTCTACAGTCCTTGTCATTTTACTAGAGATTACAAAGCTATGTTTGGGGAGTTACCTTCAGAGACATTGCGAAACACTGGAAACTAAGCCTTGGGTATCGATTGATAAATACAGCGGTTTGCAATTCATTCAGGTACAAATTCTTGGGTTTTAGGGAGCAGGGAGCAGGGAACAAAAAACAGGGAATATATAATTTTGCGCATTCTAAATTATTAAAATACAAAAATTGTGTAAACCACCCAAGTAAAAACCACTATATTAATCAACATATTAGAGAAATTACTGAAGTCTATAGGATTAACTTTAACTAAAATAACGATAAACAGTACTAACGGGATAAATACCGAAAAATTGACTATAGCAATCCGTTTAGGAATTGTGAAAATTTTTCTTATCTACTCCCAACTTCCGACTCCCGACTCCCGACTCCCGATTCCCGATTCCCGATTCCCGACTCCCGACTCCCGACTCCCTGCTCCCTGCTCCCTTTCCTATACCTTTAAGGATGAAACTACAGACAAGACTGGAATTAGTGATACTAGTCATTTTCTTATGCGGCTGGATCATAGCTGGGTTGATCACCTATGCTGTAGAGCAACAAAATGCTCGTAAGGAAGTTGTTCATACTGCGGAAGTGCTGTTGAGTACAGCAGTGGCGGCTAGGGACTACACTACTGATCAAGTTCGACCGTTGCTGCGAGAACTGGAAACAGAAGAGTTCCTTCCCCAAACTGTCCCCTCCTATGCCGCCCAACAATTGTTCAAGGGTCTGAACCAGGACTATGACGGCTATACCTATGCTGAGCGGGCGCTTAACCCCACCAATCTCAAAGATCTGGCTGAGGGATGGCAAGTTGAGCTGATTCGAGAATTTATCACTCACCCCAATCTCAAGGAAATTATTGGGCAGCGCTCTACCAAGCAAGGACTCAAAAGTGTCTACGTTGCCCAACCGATCCAGATTAAGTCCCAAAGCTGTTTGCAATGTCACGGCAAGCCAGAAGATGCTCCCCCAGCCTTGATTAAAACCTATGGTGATGCCAGGGGCTTTGATTGGAAGCTCAATGAGATTGTTGGGATCAGGTTGCTCTCTGTGCCTACGTCAATGCCAGAGAAACAAGCGCGACAGGCTATTTTTTCATTCTTATTGCTGCTAGCCAGCATTTTCTTAATCGCTTACACCACAGTCAGTCTAATCGTCAGGCGCTGGGTAGTTAATCCCCTCAACAGCATTGCTCACTTGGTGGAGGAAATCAGCCTCAGAAAGGTAGAAGGTTCGCAATTACCAGATGGTCGCTCTGATGAAATTGGCAAGCTCAGCCAATCCATCAATAGATTGCTAATCAGCTTGAGTAAAGCGCTTTCAAACTGCAACTTACCATCAAGTCATTCTGACGATATCCCCTAAAACCAAATGACTGCAAAAAACTTAACTATTCTCGGCCTCACCGGTCTGTTGCTTTTAGCCTATACCTTTGTGAGTAGCAACCCAGACCTGGTATCAGACTCGATAGTGAAGTACCTACAGATTACGGTATTGGTCTGCGGTAGTGTTGTAATCGTTAATTTTCTTTCCTTTCTGGTAGTTGATGTTTGGTTTGCCCGCTCCCAAGGTAAACAACCCTCAGCCTTGCTCAAGCTAGTTATTTCCCTATTACTCTATGCAGTTTGCTCGGTTTTGATTTTAGGAATACTGGGGGAAAACATAGCAGCCTTCTTTACCACCTCAGCATTAATCACAGCGGTGATCGGCTTTGCTCTACAGTCTACTTTAGGTAATTTCTTTTCAGGGGTAGCCCTACGCATTGACCAACCCTTTCAAATTGGTGACCGAGTGATTATCCGTGATGTAGAGGGCGTCATCGAGTCCATCACCTGGCGCTCGATAGCGATACGTCAGTGTACTGGTGAAATGACTTACATTCCTAATGGGTTACTGTCAGATGACTTACTTACGGTGATTCCTACTAAGACATCCACGGTACAACCAGTGATGCGCTCTGTGGAATTTTTAGTTCCTGCTGCTTCTCCCCCCCAACAAGTCATTGATGCTGCCTATGGAGCAGTCCTGAATCAGCCCCACCCTAACATTAACCTTGACAAACCGATTCAAGTCAGGATGTGGGAATATGACTTGGCGGATCCAGGGCTGTTTATCACTTACAAACTTTTCTACTTTCCTAAAAACTACAACATTGCTCCGTTGCACACGGATCGCGAACTCTTACGTCGAGTATGGTATGGGTTACGCCGTGAAGGATTAAGTCCTAGGTATATTATCCCCTCCCACAAGCAGCACCTAAAACTCCTCAGCTCCATTGAATTCTTCCGCCACTTCAGCCTTGGAGCACAGAAAATCCTGATCGAATCTGCCAAGCCTCTACTATTTGATGCTGGTGAAACCCTCAGTAGCAAAAATCTGCCCCAAGACGCTATGTTTATTGTGGTTAAAGGCTGCCTAGAGGTGGAGCAACAGGTGGTTATCACCTTGGGCAAGACTACAGTCAAACCATTCACTCATAGACCGAAAGCCCAACCCCCTAGTCCATTAGATCAACAGGTGATTGAAAGGCTCGCTTATCAGCTAGCTCACTACATCGGTCCTACTGCATTTTCTGTAGCCCATGAGGCGGCACAGCAGACATCGTCTCTCTACTGGCTATACCAACTCTTAGCAGCAGAGATTCACGATCTTGAGCAACGGCAGGAATTTCTCAAGTACTCCCCTCCATTTCCTGTGGAACAGTTACAAGCCGGAGACTTCTTCGGTGAGATGACTCTTTTCTTAGGTAAACCCTTGCCAAAGGTTACCATCACTGCTGCCATGGAGACTGAGATTCTGGTCATCACTCAGGAGTCTCTTACTGAAGCATTACGGGACGATCACACACTCCTAGACCCCTTGAGCCAGGTAGTGGCTAAGCATCAGAGCAACTATCTGGCTGGAACAATGCAGATTTCTGCCTTAGAGGTATTACCAGCAGATGCGATGAAGCTTCGCTTCCGCTAAAAGCGATTGGCCTTTGGCCACGCTACGCTATTGACCGTAGGTCACGCTACGCGAACGCAAAGCACATCGGCCATCTGATTAGTGTTTAGTTGTCGGGAATCGGGAATCGGGAATCGGGAATCGGGAATCGGGAATCGGGAATCGGGAATCGGGAATCGGGAAAGAGAGGGGAGTGTGGGGCGGGGGCGCGGGGAGTGTGGGGCGGGGGCGCGGGGAGTGTGGGGCGGGGGCGCGGGGAGTGTGGGGCGGGGGCGCGGGGAGTGTGGGGCGGGGGCGCGGGGAGTGATAAAAGTCAGATCAGCTGAAAATGCCATGACTTACCCACTCAGATATGTAAAATATCTGTAATCCTCTTTTCCCTACTGCAAATTGGTTTAATCTTCTAACAAGAGCAAAATTAAAAAGATTACAATCTCTTGAACTGGATTTAACCATGAAAATTGATCATGTTCATTTCTATGTTGAAGATGCTACAGTTTTTTCTGATTGGTTAGTCCACACTCTTGGCTTTCAACGGGTCGCCAGTGGCAGTAGTTACCATACCTACACAGAAGTTGTAAAAAGTGGCTCAATCACGTTTCTTATCTCTTCACCTCTAACATCAGCAAGTCCTATTGCTGAGTTTTTGCGTCTACATCCTCCTGGGGTGGCTGACATCGCTTTTCTAGTAGAAGACCTGGAAGCGGTGATTGAGAATACGTCCGCTCAGGGCAACCAAGTGGTACAACCACCTCAGGAGCAATTTCAAAGACAGGGACGCCTAAAGTGGAGTAGAATCCCCTCCTGGGGTTCTCTGGTTCATACCCTGGTTGAGCGAGATGGCATCTGTGACGAATCGTTTTTCCCGGCTCAGTTGAACTGGATCACGAAGACTGCTCAGGGTAAGCCACCCTCCCTCAGTATAGAGGGAAACCAGGGAAATAACCATCCTCAGACCATGTTCACCACCATTGATCATGTAGTGCTTAATGTAGCGGCTGGTGAGTTAGAACGGGCAGTAAATTGGTATCAACACGTGCTGGGATTTTGCCCACAACAAATATTTTCTATTAAGACACAACAGTCTGGTTTATACTCTCAGGTCATGGTTCATCCCACTGGTAAAGTGCAGTTGCCGATCAATGAACCAACTTCTGCTAATTCCCAGATTCAGGAATTTCTAGATTTCAATGGTGGACCAGGAATCCAGCATATTGCTCTTAGAACTAGCAATATAGTAGAAGCGATCGCGCAACTCCGTGGTCGAGGTTTACCGTTTATTGAAGTTCCTCCCAGCTACTATAGCGAGTTGCGGCAAAGACCAGGGGGCTCTAATTTACCTTTACCACCAGCAGAATGGGAAGAAATTGCTACCAGACAAATTTTAGTAGATTGGCAGCAAGAGTTTCCCCAATCTTTGTTACTTCAAACCTTCACCAAGCCAATTTTTGGCAAGCCTACTTTCTTTTTTGAAGTGATTGAGCGCCGCTTTCAGGCCAAGGGCTTTGGAGAAGGTAATTTTCGTGCTTTGTTTGAAGCCATCGAGCGGGAACAGAACAAGCGAGGAAGTTTAGGAACCTAAGCTAATGCGCTACGCGCACGCTACGCGAACAGCTATCAGCTATCAGCTATCAGCTATCAACTTATGCTTAGGTTAATATAGCGTTTATAGGACTCATGAGGTACACATTATTTTTTCCCTCTTCCCTCTTCCCTTCTCCCTGATCCCTGCTCCCTGCTCCCTGCTCCCTGCTCCCTGCTCCCTACTCCCTAAAAACCAGAAATTTGTACCTCACAAGTCGTATAATTGCTATAATGCTCAAGGTTAATTTCTCTACTTGGAGGTATTGACAAAATGCCTTAGCTTTTAACTTGTAACGAATATCAAGTATCCAGTAGAATTCTCTGTATAGTGACAAACCTTAGTTTTATAGACCATAAAATAATGGGAAGTAAGAGTGGGAAGGTGTCGTCTAAGAAAAAAAAACGGGGGCGGTCAGTCCTTTATTTTAGAGTCCTTTACCTTCTAGGTCAAACTATGGTAAAACAAGTCGTTTCGACGGAAAGTGTTTAGACTAATGAGTTCCTCATCTTAAACTCAAAAACCATAAAGTGTCATCAAAGGTGAGTTTTAAATGTTAACCGCATTACAACAAAAAAAATTAACAACATTATTCAATAATATCGATGCTGATTCAGGTGGAACTCTCAACCAAGATGATTTTCATCTGATTTTGAATAAACTGGCTAGTTCACGAGGGCTAAAACCTAATTCTTGGCAATATGCTTATCTGCGTTCAATCTTGGTTTCCATGTGGAATAACTTGAGTTTGGCTGATCAAAACAGCGATGCAGAAATCACCCTTGAGGAATGGTTTAAGTATTACGACAATCTGATTCACTCAGATGCCTATGAACCCCTTATTCAATTGCAATGTGATGTCTTTTTTGCTTTACTTGATCAGGATGACAATGGAGAAATTAGTCAGCAAGAGTATGTAGATTTGGTCAGTGCCTATGGTGTTGATGCTAGTTGGGCAAGGGAAAATTTTGGCCATCTCGATTTGAATAGTGATGGACATATCTCTGAGGAAGAGCTTTTTACCTTGATGGATGAATTTTTCCGCAGTGATAATCCAAAATCTCCAGGAAATTACTTTTGGGGTTCCTATTAAATTTTTACGGTATTAATTTCAGGTATTTTCCATGGATCGAATTCGACGTTCAGACATTCCAGAATTTTATTTTGCAATATTTTATTGTCCAATAGATGTATAAATCAATAAGACTGGGTACACCTTTTGCTATTTAGTTAGTCCTAAACTTCTTACACAACAAGGGATACCCAGATTATTTACTATATAGCACTACGCATTAAGGTGTTTGACATTCCTAAACTCCGAAACTTAGTCATAGCTTACTTCTGACTTCTGACTTCTGACTTCTGACTTACCCGTAGCGCTATACCACTTGATAAAACCCATCAACTATTTCTTCCAAGGAAACTTAGTACCCATTTCAGTTAGGGCAGAAAATACCAGATACAGGATCAGTAAACCAACAGTAGCTAGAAACAAAACGATATCATTATCCATAAAATTAAGGGAATCGGGAATCGGGAATCGGGAATCGGGAATCGGGAATCGGGGATAATAATTGACGCCAATATAACATAAAAATTAGTTGATATAATTATAGTAAATAAAGACTCCCTTGAGCAGGACTTTTCCACAGTTTAACGCTTTTATTCCGGGAGGTTTTTGTTTGCGTTCGCGAAGCGGTTCCAAAGGAAAATAGCATCCTTAGATAGGATATTTAAATTCAGCGTTGCTGAATTACGGGATGAATGAGGGATAGACAGGTATCTGCTTTGGTGGCACCGGCACTCAAGAGCAAACATTTAAACTATATCCCCTTGTGCGACATGAGATACCAACCAAAACCAAAAAATCGAAACGCCCAGCATCCAGGTAAATGTCCTTTCGGTGCTTGAGTAATGTCAAAGATCAGATCTTTGTAACTATCCATCTGCCAACCAACACGCTTGACAAACTCAACCGACTCATTAGATATGATTCCAGAGTCTTGTATTGATAATTTTTCTACAGATTGTTTATTATCAATATAAATTTTCTTTTGGATACTAAATCCAAATTTATCGGAACTATATTTTATCCATAACTTATCAATAGCTAAGAGGTCAGTAGTGGGAAAGTTTTTTATCTCTTCTGGTCTGATCCAATCTCCCTCTTTACGACCAACTACTTCTAGCATTACAAGGTATGTCTCATAGTCTGCTTCTCTCCACTTACCTTCCGAAAGAAGCTGCTGTAGCTTTGAATAATCAACGCTATGTCTTGGATAATAATTATCGTTACTCATCGTAATACCTGCCGAAGTTTTACGTTAATAGCCTTAGGAAAAGGTAGAGGATTGACCAGCTCTATTGTTACTTTATGGCACCAGCCCGATCCAGAGGCCAAAATCGTTTAGTAGCTTTCCCAATAATATTTTCCCTAGGGACAAATCCCCAATGGTGACTGTCATAACTATTATTACGGTTATCTCCTAGGACAGTGTAAGAATCAGGCGGCACTGTTACAGGACCCCAGCTGTACTGAGGGGGTTCTTCAATATAGTTTTCTTCCAACGGTTGATTATTAACATAAACCTTGCCACCATTGACTTCTATCTTATCTCCTGGGAGACCAATGATCCGACTAATAAATGCATCTTTAAAATTTTGCTCTTTTAGTTTCTCCGTTGGCAAAAAAACTACAATATCTTTTCGTTGTATCTCTTGGAAAGAGTAACTCCACTTGTTGATAATTAAACGATCATTAATTTGCAGTGTCGGCAGCATTGATCCTGATGGGATATAGCGAGCTTCTACCAGATTTCTCGATAAGGGCGCAATCAAAGCAGTCAAAATTATGAAAATAGCAACGATGATTATAGTGTTTTTTGTTCTTTCTCTACGAACTGGTGATGCCACATAAGCGTAATATGCAACAATACCTTGAAAAATAATTGGAGCTAATGGGAAAATGGTTGAGGCTATAAATAAAACCAATAATAAAATACCAATTAAATATTTTTTTAGATAGAAATGACCCAGTCCTGGAATTATTCTTGATAAAAAAACAGCTAGCCACGGATCTTTATTGTCTTTCCTTAGGCGTTCAAAGCTTAAATTATTGACTTTTCTAGTACAACTATAGGCATCAAAAAGATTCCATAAACTAATTATTATAGCAGCTATCAAAAAAATGAAACCGAGACCTGTATTTGTCGTCGTGTCAAAAACTATTAACCATACACCCAAACTCAATAAGAGAATTTCAGTAACTATCAAAATCCATCCTCGAATGGATTTGCCTCCATAGAGTTGACCTAATCCCGGCCAAAAAGATGATAAATTGACCGCCAGCCAAGGTTCTTTTCCCGAATTAGATTGAGATAAAATTTGTCCTGATTGAGACATGAATTGCTTTTACAACAACCTGATGATACTCGAATTTTGCACCTTTTTAGCTCACATTACCATACACTCTCACATCTATTCCATAATGATTTATCTCGAATTGTTAAATCATTTAACTAAATTTAACTAAAAATTACGGCGTTGCTGAATCAGGGTATGATTTTCAACATGTGCGTTCGCAAAGCGGTTCTTTTGGAACATCGCTCTCCCCTTTTAAACTTCCGAATCTATCTCCCTATAACCGGTATTCAACCGGGTGGACTCACTTTTGCAAAAATACGACCATTGAAGGCTAATATCATCTCAGGATAATTACCCTGAATAAAAATCTCCCCTATCCCCCCATCTGCCCACCCTCCCCACCCTCCCCTGATTTATAGATTTACAACAAAAAGATGCACCCTATTCAACCTTCCTCCTGTTCCTGCTCAAAAGATAGCAATTGGTCAAGCCAACCCTGAAACTCTTCAACAGAAGCAATAGTAATTCCTTGTCGATGCAAGGTTTTCAACACAGAGACCGACTCAATCTGGTTAATTGTCTCAACCAACTCCCTTGGCACATCCTCAAATCGTACCTGAAGGACTTCCAAAAGAGTCTCTCGACTAGTTTGGAGAATGCCTTCTTCCATCCCCTCTTTACGAGCAAGGCGCTCTATACTGGTAACATAGGGCATTGTGCTTTCCTCCTCAAAACGTCTGACTTGCTGTTTAAACCCAATCTGAAAGCTATCCGGTAATGTCATCATCCAGTCGATGAGCCGGAATAATTCTAGGATATCTTGTCTACTATACCCTCGTTGATAAAGACTCTTGGCAATGGTTAATTTGCCCTGATACCGTCCCTCGGGATTTTGAACAGTTTGCTGAGTGGTGCGATGTGCAGCCACAATCACAGCAAAAGGATTAGTGCTTTGTTCTAGTTTAGACAGCTGATAATCTAACAGCTTAGCTACTGGAAACTGCAATAAAACTCGACAACCCCAAATCTCGTAATTGTATTCACTTGGTCGCCAAGACTCTTCATCATCAGCGAGAACAGCTAAACTGACTACCTTCCGTCGATACATATCAAAGATGCGATAGTTGTAGACGTACATCCTTTCCGCAAAGACTGACTGAGCCTGACTCTGTACTTCCACATGAATCAGTACCCACGTTTCTTCACCGTCTTGTCGCCAAACTTTGACCAGTTTATCGGCTTCCCTGCTGCCAATTTCTGCATCTCGAGCCACCTGTTGGAATTCTGTATCAAGAAATTCATAGCCTCTTTCCCAGTCAATGTTACGATCAATCTCGGGAAAAAAGAATGCCATGAAGGATTCAAAATAGATGGAAAGCGCTTCTTTCCAGGGATTATCGTAATCGGCTCTTGGATTGGTCATTGAGTATGAGAAAACTGAATTATGCTATCTTAGCAAAGCCCTTGTCAGCCAATCCCTATCCAGCCAATTCCTGCTTAAGGTGTAAGCATTCAGCCATCAGCCGTCAGCCGTCAGCTTATTTTATTCAAAAGCACCTCAAGGAGGTTACGCTATGGGCATAAGCTGATAGCTGAATGCTTACCTTAAGGTTTTTAAAGATTGCGTTCGCGTAGCGTGGCCCAAAGGCCAAGGTCAATCCCAAAGCGGTTCCAGAGGAACATCGCTAAACCGTTTCTCATCATAATAAGGTAAACAAGATTGTTTCCCGATTCCCGATTCCCGATTCCCGATTCCCGATTCCCTCCTAAACCCTCAAACGCCTTTCAATCCCATTCTCCCAACAATCATACATCTCCTGAACTGTCACCTCAATCACACACTGACCATTGCCCACCAGTACTCGTAAACCAGCATTTTCCCCTTGAACAACACCCAGTTGTTGCCAATATCCCTCATCCCCTAACTTTTGCTGTAGATAAGATTCCCAACTTGTTTGGTGTTGAGGACTTACAGAAACCAGAATCCGACTCCCCCCCTCACCAAAGAGCACTTCATCCCAGCGCAGGTCTAACGACTCGGACCTATAGCCTAGAGTAATGTCTGCCCCCAACTTACCTGGGATACAGGATTCAGCCAAAGCCACCACTAATCCCCCTTCAGCACAGTCATGAGCAGAATTTATCCAACCTTGACCGATACCCTCTCGCGTTACCGTTTGGATACGACGCTCTAAATCAAAATCCACTACTGGTGGCTTGCCCGCAACCATGCCATGAATCGTTGCCAGATACTCGGACGCACCTAATGTAATTTGGGATGTAATTTGGGATTGACTATTCTCCCAGTATTTAGTCCCCAATCCTAATAAATAGATTAAATCCCCTTCAGCTTGCCAACCTTGACCACAGGTTTTAGTAATATCAGCAATTAATCCCACCATCCCCACCACTGGCGTAGGGTAAATCGACTCAGGATTGCCGTCACTATCAATGGTTTCGTTATACAAAGAAACATTACCCCCAGTCACAGGAGTGCCCATTACCCGGCAAGCCTCTGCTATTCCTGCACAAGCAGAGGCCAGTTGCCAGTAACCCACAGGCTTTTCTGGAGAACCAAAATTCAGATTATCCGTCACTGCCAAAGGTTCTGCACCCACACAGCTCAGATTCCGTGCTGCTTCTGCTACCACAGCCTTTGCCCCTTCATAGGGGTCAAGATAAACATAACGGGAATTACAATCCACAGTTGCCGCCACACCAGCATTAGAGGTTACAGATCGAAGGTTAGCAGGTCGAAGGTTAGCAGGTTGAAGGTTAGGAGGTTGAAGGTTAGGAGGTTGAAGGTTAGGAGGTTGAAGGTTAGGAGGTTGAAGGTTAGTAGGTTGTTCGCCTTTGGCGTTCCCGTAGGGTAGGTTAGTTTCGGTTGAACCTTGGCCTTTCGGCCACGCTTCGCGAACAACATTCAACCTTTCAACATTCAACCTTTCAACATTCAACCCTTCAACCTTCAACCTTTCAACATTCAACCTTTCAACATTCAACCTTTCAACATTCAACCCTTGTGGGCGTAACCGAATCACCGCAGCATCAGCGTTTCCTGGCAGAATTAAGGTATTATTTTGGACTTGGTGGTCGTACTGGCGATAAACCCAACGTTTCGACGCAATAGTAGGAGTATCTAGGAGTTGAAGTAGGATGTCATTCCAACTGTGATGTTTGCCGTTAATGTCAATACCTGTAACATTACAGGGAGGGAGGGATTCCCCATGCCATTCCCAAGCCTTCAATGCATAGTCTGGTGGTTCTGTCAATAGCTCCCGCTGATAAATTGGAGTATTATCTGCTAGAGCAGTAGCTGGGATTTCTGCTGCTACCTCCCCTTGGAACAAAATCCTGACCAAAGGTTCCTCGATTACCTTACCTGCTACCACAGCATGGAGTCCCCAACGGTGGAAAATATCTATCAGTTCCTGTTCTCGACCCTTGTGGGCAACAAACAGCATTCGTTCTTGGGATTCCGACAGCAGGTATTCATAAGGCACCATACCGGTTTCTCGCGCTGGCACCAGGTCTAAATCGAACTCAATACCCAAGCCACCTTTAGCTGCCATTTCTGAGGTCGAACAGGTTATCCCAGCCGCGCCCATATCTTGAGCAGCTACTACCGCACCGGTTTGAAATGCCTCAAGACAGGCTTCAATTAGAGACTTTTCTAGGAACGGGTCCCCCACTTGCACCGCTGGGCGGTCATCTAGGGATTGATCGGTAAGTTCCGCACTAGCAAAACTTGCCCCTCCCATCCCATCTCTACCGGTAGTGGACCCGACATAGAGCACAGGATTTCCAACCCCAGAGGCTCCAGAGGTAACAATTTCCGGAGTTTCCATCAGTCCCAGAGCCATCACATTCACCAAGGGATTACCAGTGTATGCCCGGTCAAAGTAAACTTCTCCCCCTACAGTAGGGACACCCACGCAATTGCCATAGTGACTGATTCCTGCTACTACCCCATTAAACAATCGTCTAGTGTTGGCATTATCCAAACTCCCAAAGCGCAGAGAGTTTAAGACCGCAATCGGGCGAGCTC
>NZ_JAAHHE010000135.1:9904-17610 GCF_010692525.1 Moorena sp. SIO3B2 | reverse complement strand
TCTATTACTTTGCCGCCTAACTCAACCCATTTCATCTCAGTAAAATCGCGAATTTTTGCTTTGAGCCATCCATGAAACCTTTGCCGGAGGTTAGAGCGTTTCCGTCCCCCTTTGGGCTTCCATCCCTTAAGACTCTCAAACACAATTGCTTCGGAGTTAAACTCTTCAGCAATCTGAACAATTCGCTTAGAAACAATGTGCCCGATTTGGTGATTGATTCTCCGGCATTTTTGATAGGTCTTGGAGCAAAAACCTTTATGAAGTTTTCCTCCTTTGCCCATAGTCTTAGATGCCCGCATAGATACGGACTTTAGTCGCTTATCCCGACGGTCTATGTCTCTTCCTGGGTGTATAAATTTCCTGTGGATTACAGTGCCGCTGTGGGTTACAACTGAGATTGTCGCAGTAGTATTAATTCCTAGATCTACTGCTGTTACATTAGCCTCTGGTTTTCGTTTTTCTGGCTTACAACTGAACGGAACGGATAAATGACAGACCCTTTCATTGAATATCAATGAAGGCGATAGTATTTTGTTACTAGCTATTTGGTGTCTTTCTCTTAGGCCGGTAATTTGAACTGTAGTCCAAACCCAATCTAAGCCATTAAATACCTTGATATCGACTTGGTTAAAGCCATGTAATTTATAGCATTGACCCTTGTATAAAGCTGGGTAGCAACCAGTATCAGCATTCAGTCTCGGAGGACTATCGCTGCGTCTTTTTCTAGTGCCCGCTTGCCATTCTCGGTAACGGGTCACAAAACTACTAACCTGACCCGCAGCAAAAGCGTTCGCGAAGCGTCGGCTTTGCCGAATCGCAGCACGACGGTAATAACTGGGAAATTTGTAGAATGCTTGATTAAACTGAGGATACTTTATATTAGGACGCTTGGCAGTCTCATGCATTAGACGTTCAACAGCAGGAGTTAGTTGATCAGCTGTCAAGCAACCTAATTCAGACCAGTGAGTATAAATGATTCCAACCAAATATCGACAAGCACGGCGGTACACCTTAACCGTCTCCCCAAATAGCAATTTTTGATCGGGGGTTGGATTTAGTTTCCACTTATCGGTTCTAATTACTTTGGTTGCCGCTTTCACTGGTCTAAATAAAATAAATTATATTTATTATTTTAACCTATCAAATATAAGGCGGCAATTATTTAATTTTTGCTTCATGTTTTTAGCGATTGGTTTTGGCATGGACTAACCCCCACCTGAACGAGGTGGGGGAATGCGTCACACGGTTTGTTCAATAGTCAAAAACACCCTGGGGAATTTTAAACAAAAACCGAACAAAACACAAGTACCCACGAGGGTGACGTCAATATGTGATCACATATACCACACTAAAGAAGTAAACCAAAGAAGTAAACCAACTTGGTTTGTTGATCAACAAAGACAGCGATAGTCATCAACCGCTGTCTAACTAGGATTTAACTAACAGGATAATTATGATACAACAACTACAGACTGGACAAGAGCGAGTTTCCTTTGAAGCCATTCTCGCATCAGAAAGTGGCCAGTCCATGTTCGCCACTGACACCTACCTCCAACCGGAGAATCTTCAACAATTCGCCCCACCCCCTGGACGGGGCATTCAAGCTGCAAATGTTTTACAATCCCTTGGCTTTCGCGTCCAGCAAATCGGAACCTTTTCCATTAGTGCTGATGGACCACGGGAACTGTGGGAACGGGTCTTTAGCACCCGAGTTGAACGGGACAGCCAACTCATTAGCGAGGCTCATCCGAACCTGGGACAAGTGACCTTCTTGCGCCATGTTGCTGGTGCTCCCTTTACCATTCCCGAAGAGCTATCTGGGTTGATAGAGCGCGCTTATCCCCAACGTCCACCGATTTTATTTGAGTCGCCACTGCCTCCACGGGTTCGTTATCATCACCTTAATGTTCCCTCTGATGTAGCTATGGTATGTCGCTCGACCCCTGTCCACAAAGTCGGGGTAACCGGTAAGGGAGTTTTAGTAGCAATGGTAGACACTGGATTCTACAAGCATCCCTTTTACGAGTGGCATGGCTACAACTACCAGGCAACCCTGGCACCAGATGCTCAAAACGTGGAGCGGGATGAGAATGGTCATGGTACGGCTGAAGCAGCAAATATTTTTGCCAATGCACCGGATATTGACTTTATTGGTGTCAAAATGGGGAGTAACCCCACCCTGGCGTTTAAGATGGCATCGGATTTACATCCAGCGGTGATGACCAACAGCTGGGGCATGAGTATCCCAGAAGGCCATCTACCGAATTTCCTCAAGCCCCTAGAGGCAGCAGTTATTGAAGCAGTCAAAGAGCGTGGTATTACCGTCTGTTTCTCTGCTGGTAACGGACACTATGGATTTCCTGGTCAGATGCCAGAAGTGATTTCTGTGGGTGGAGTCTATGCCCACGATACTGTTGAGGGCAATGACTTTCGGTTAGAAGCTTCCAACTACGCCAGTAGCTTTGATAGCCAAATTTATCCAGGACGCCACGTCCCTGATCTGTGTGGACTGGTGGGAATGCGACCCCGGGCTGCCTATATCATGTTGCCCGTTGAACCAGGGGACGAAATTGACCAAGGCTTGGGCGGCGGTGAGTATCCGAATCAGGACGAAACGGCTACTGATGATGGCTGGGCGGTGATCAGCGGTACTAGTGCTGCTTCTCCCCAAGTAGCGGGTGTTTGTGCCTTGCTTAAGCAGGTGCAACCTGGTCTGTCTCCATCCCTGATTAAGCAGATTCTACGGGCATCAGCGCGAGATGTTAAGCTGGGCAAGAGCGCCCATGGTCAACCAGCAGGAGAGGGACACGACGGAGCAACTGGATCCGGTTTGGTGGATTCCTATGCAGCCTATAAGTTAGCTCGCTCCGTGACCATTCGCAATGTTCATGACTTGCCAGCACCTCGATGATATAGCGCTTCTCAAATAGGTGAGCTATATTTGAGATTTTAGGGAATAGGGAGTCGGGAGTCGGGAGTCGGGAGCGGTGCGACCCGTGGCGAATTTAATTCGACGACTGTAAGCGCACCGAGGGAGTCGGGAGTCGGGAGTCGGGAACTTCGGATCAGTAGCAAAGAGCGATGCAGTGGCTCATGGGGGAGGGGTTGTGTGCAATGGCTTGCCTCCCCGCCTTGAACGCCTTAACAAGGGGGGGACACAACCGTTGCTCATCTGACTCCCCATCTCCCCACACCTCCCACACTTCCCACGCCTCCCACACTTACCCTGTTCCCTGCTCCGAAGTCCCTGTTCCCTATTCCCTGTTCCCTTTGTTACATATGCTGACTAATAGGATAATTGCCCATCGTGGAGCTTCTAATTGTGCGAAAGAGAATACTATTGAAGCCTATGAGAAAGCGATTGAAATTGGGGCTGACTTTATCGAATTTGATGTAAGAATCACTAAAGATGGGGAATTGATTTCCCATCATGACCCAATGATAGCTAATCAAGCTATCAGTCAGTTAAGCTTTGCTGAAATCAATTCCCTTGCTTACCAGCAAGGGTTTAGAGTGCCTACGGTTGAGGAAGTTTTAAGACTGACACGTAACAAGATTAAACTAGCGGTTGAACTAAAAGAAGAAGGCTATGAAGAAAAAGTTCTGGCGCTAGTAATGGGATATATCAAGATAGATAATTTTGTTATTTTATCATTTAATGTTTCATCGTTAAGATGGATAAAATCTAAGTATCCTGGGGTTAAAACTGGATTGCTATTAAGCAAAAAAAAGAATAATTATCTGATTATATTACTCAGGTTTTTCGGTATTTTGGTGTTTCATAAACTGATCCGACTTACACCGGATATACTCGCACTACAGTGGGAAACGTTAAAATTTGGTTTATTGCAAATTGCTGCTAAACAGGGCAAACCGGTTTTTGTTTGGACTGTAAATGATCAAAAAATGATTGGAAAGCTTCTAAATGATAATCGGGTACATGGTATAATCACCGACAGACCTGACTTAGCTCGTAAGCTATTAGCTATCAGCCGTCAGCCGTCAGCTTTTTAAGAAAACAGGTAAGCATTAGCTATCAGCTATCAGTGGTCAGCCGTCAGCTTTTTAAGAAAACAGGTAAGCATTCGTTTAATCTCTTTTAGGTCTGCTGTCAGGGATTCATAGTCTTTGGCTGAATGCTGATAGCTGAATGCTGATAGCTGAATGCTGATAGCTGAATGCTGATAGCTGAATGCTGATAGCTGAATGCTGATGGCTGAATGCTTACCTATTCACTAATCTTGAATATACTCTTCGCCATTGATCATGGCTATCTCGGCTCTTACAAATTCTCGTCCTAGGTAAAGGGCGTGATCGAAACGACTTAAAGGACAGGGTTTAGTTTCTTCGGTAATTTTCATGCCTAGTTCCTTGGCTGTCCTACCTTTGAAAATAGCGGTGGGAGTACGGTTTAATTTACCATCGCAGGGAAATGGTTCTCCGGTTTCTGGATCAACTGCTAAGCCTTTCTCATTAATTTTGTTACTGTAGTGTTCAGCACAGATCAGACTTGCCTCTCGGTCTATGTAAATAATGAAGTAGCCCTCTGGATCGAGTTCAATAAAGCGTTTGGAGAGCTTCTCATCAATAGCAGTAATGTCTTGGGCAGTGATCATCATGGTGAACGGTCAAGGGCTAAAGCTGATGGCAAATTCCACTATTATAACTTTAACAGAACAATTAGACAAGGTCAGGGATGAGTAAAACAGTTCATGTAGGGTGGGCAGTGCACCAGACAGATAATCAAGCTTGCAAAGCGCGTTGGTAGGCACTGCCCACCCTAGGATTAATGACAATGGTGCAAGTACTCAGTTTAACAGAACAATTAGACAAGGTCAGGGATGAGTAAAACAGGGAAAGACAGAGTGGCGCGGCAGGTGTGGCAGGTGTGGGGAGTTACTTGGTCAGTTACTTAAAAAAGTTGATAAATTTTACTGCTATACTTACTCTAGATTTAGTATAGTAGAGCTTGGAAACTAAAGAGTTAACCCTATTGGTAGTGTTGTACCTTGAGGTTAGCAAGCAATAGTGTATTATATCTAAGATTCTGAGCAACTGCTGAAAAGGCCACAAACCCTGTCGGCAACAACTATAAGCCAAGTCAATCCAGATTTAGTATAGTAGAGCTTGGGAATTAAAGAGTTAACCCTATTGGTAGTGTTGTACCTTGGGGTTAGCAAGTCATGGTGTGTTAAATCTAATATTCTGCCCAACCAGTGAAAATGCAACAAACCCTATCGGCAACATCCATAACTCAAAATCAAGGGAATATTAAGGTGATCAGACGGGATGGTTCTCTGACTTCCCTTGATATTTCCAAAATTCGTGCTGTTGTTGAGTGGGCTTGTGCTGGCAAGGATGTCAATCCAATCACTCTAGAAGCCGGACTCACTACCCGCTTGCGTGATGGTGTTACTACCAGAGAGATTCAGGATAACTTGATCAACTGTGCCCTGGAAATGTGTAGTCCTGATCAGCCTGACTGGCGCTATGTAGCAGGACGACTACAGATCTGGAGTCTATGGAAAGACACCCTGGTAAACCGTGGTTATGAGTACGGTGACTACCCTAGAACTGTTCGCTCCAAAGTAGAGTCTGGTCAATATGACCCCAGTATCTTAACCTATACGACTGAGGAGCTACAAGAAGCAGGTTCTTGGATTAATCCGGATTGGGACACGGATTATGATTATGCAGGGGCTGTACTGCTAACTCGTCGGTATCTCCTAGGGGATGAGTTGCCCCAAGAGGCATTTTTAACTTGTGCTCTGCTGCTAGGGTCAGTGGAAGTCCCGGAAGATAGACTAGGTTGGGCAAGGCGATTTTATGAAGCGATCGCACAACGGAAAATATCTCTAGCTACCCCGATCCTGGCTAATCTCAGAATTCCTCAGGGGTCTCTGTCTTCCTGTTTTATCACTAGCATTGATGACAACCTGGAAAGCATCTTTGAAGGAATTACTGATACGGCCAGAATCTCCAAAAACGGTGGTGGTGTTGGGGTCAATGTCAGCCGGATTCGGTCAACCGGTAGCTGGGTGATGGGCAAAGCCAATGCTTCGGGCGGGGTAATTCCTTGGATTAAACTGCTTAACGATACTGCGATCGCAGTTAATCAAGGAGGCCGTCGGGCAGGGGCAGTGACAGTTAGTGTAGATGTGTGGCATCTCGATGTGCCAGAGTTTCTGGAGATGCAAGCGGAAAATGGCGATCCCCGGCGCAAGGCTTATGATATCTTTCCCCAATTGGTGATTCCCGATGAGTTTATGCGTCGGGTGGTTAATAAAGAAGACTGGACATTAATCGATCCCTATGAAGTACGGATCAAGCTAGGCATTGAGCTATCGGAACTTTGGGCAGAAGAGTTTGAAAGCGCCTATCAAACCATTGAAGCAGCCATCGGCGAAACCCTGACTCTCTATAAGACCGTGAATGCTCGGGAACTCTTCAAGACGATTATGCGATCGCAAGTAGAGACCGGAATGCCTTACTTGGCGTTCAAGGATACCATTAACCGCGCTAATCCTAATCAACACCAGGGCTACATCCCAGCGGTAAATCTTTGTACCGAAAGTTTCTCTAATGTCGAAATTGGACATGCTGCTCACTGTTGCAATTTGGACTCGATCAATCTCGCCAATATTGAAGAAACTGAATTGCCCAATATCTGTCGTCTAGCAGTGCGGATTCTGGATAACACTATTGATTTAAGCACTCCTCCTTTTAAAGCAGCTCATAGTCACAATCAGAAATACCGCACCATCGGAGTAGGTTGTATGGGATTAGCGGATTGGTTAGCTAAACGGTGGCTAACCTATAACAACCTCAAGGAAATTAGTAACTTATTTGAGGATATTGGCTACTACTGCACCCATGCATCTATGGAACTGGCTATCGAACGTGGTGCTTACGCTGCTTTCGATGGTAGTGAGTGGAGTAAAGGTAAGCTAATTGGCGCTAAACCGGTGGAATGGTTTGTAGAAAATTCCCAGCATGGAGAGCGTTGGGTAGCCCTATCTCAGGATATTCAACAATTTGGGATTCGCAATTCTCATATTAGTGCGATCGCACCCAATACATCCTCATCCTTAGTACAAGGGTGTACCGCTAGTGTCTTACCAGTTCACAGCAAATTCTTCTATGACAAATGGGCAAAAGGCACTGTACCCATTGCCCCACCCTTTATTAAAGACAATTTTTGGTTATACCACGAAAACAAAAACTTTGATCAGAAAAAAGTTGTTAAAGCAATCGCCACTATCCAGCAATGGATTGATACTGGGATTTCCATGGAATTGTTATTTAACTTAAACCAAGGAGTCTATTTCCCAGACGAACCTGAACGCACCCTCAAAGCCAAAGACATCTATGAAACCCTAGTCATGGCTTGGGAATTAGGATGTAAAGCCGTGTACTATATCCGAACCGTCCAGCGTGACAACTTCAAAGAATTAGACAACACTTGTATCGCTTGCGCGAATTAGTTAGTAAGCATTCAGCGGTCAGTGGTCAGTGGTCAGTGGTCAGCTTTGTGGAACAGGCTTCCAGCCTGTGAAGCATAGGTCAGCGGTCAGCGGTCAGCGGTCAGCGGTCAGCGGTCAGCGGTCAGCCTTGTGGCACAGGCTTCCAGCCTGTGACTTCACTCAGATTAAACAAATGCTTACCTGTGTTATTCACAAGCTGATAGCTGATGGCTGATGGCTGAT
>NZ_JAAHHE010000135.1:0-9896 GCF_010692525.1 Moorena sp. SIO3B2 | reverse complement strand
GCTGATAGCTGATAGCTGATGGCTGTTGCTCCCCACCCTCCCCAAACTTCCCGCGCCCACTCCCCACACTCTCTGTTCCCTGTTCCCGACTCCCGACTCCCGAGTCCCGACTCCCTAGAAAAAAAATGCTAACTACAATGCCAATTAACCCTATCTTTAATCCAGATGGGGATGACAAAACTGAACACCGTTCAATTTGGTTTGGTAATACCACTAACTTGATGCAACTCAATGATGTCCGTTATGCTTGGGCAATTGGGTTGTATCAACAGATGCGGGAGAATTTCTGGATTCCCCAGAAACTAGACCTAACTCAAGATGTAACAGATTACTCCAATTTAACGCCAGCAGAACGTTATGCTTATGATGGGATTCTCTCCTATTTAACCTTTTTAGATTCCGTTCAAACCTGCAATATTCCTCACATCAAAAGTAGCATTACTGCCCCAGAAGTTAGTCTGTGTATGGCGGAACAAATTTCTCAGGAAGGGATGCACAATCAAAGTTATCAATATATCATTGAAACCGTTATCCCTACTGAACATAGAAGTAAAGTCTATGAATTCTGGCGCACTGATAAAGTGCTCAGGGATAGATGCGAATTTGTCGCCAGTTTCTATCAAAAGTATGTTGATAATCCCACCCCAGAAAACTATTTTGTTTCCTTACTGGCTGACTTTTTATTAGAAGGAATGTACTTCTATAATGGCTTCATTTACTTCTACAATCTCGCCTCTAGGATGCTGATGCCAGGCTCAGCGGACATTTTTAAAATGATTAATCGAGATGAACTGAGTCATGTCCGCCTTTATCAAAAGTTAATCCCCATGGCCATGGACGTATTTCCCTATTCCAGTGAGCAAATTTATGAAATGTTTGCCACAGCAGTGGAGCATGAATGTCGCTGGACTAATCATATTGTTGGTAACGATATTTTAGGGATTACCGAACGGAGTACTGAGCACTACACCAAGTATCTCGCCAATATCAGGTTACGTTCTATTGGATTAGACCCCCTTTACAAGGGCGAAAACTATCAAAAGAGTCCCTACAGCCACTTAGAGCGTTTTTCTGATACTAAAAAAGATGCTCATACTAAAGCCAATTTCTTTGAAGCTAGCGTAACTAGTTATGTGATGTCTTCTGGGGTCAGTGGTTGGGATGAAATTTAGGGAGTAGGGAATCGGGAGTAGGGAGTCGGGAGCGGTGCGACCCGTGGCGAATTTAATTCGCCAACGGAAAGCGCACCGAGGGAGTCGGTAGTGAGGTAAACAAGATTTTTTCCCTGTTGCGGTGATCCGCTGTTCCCTATTCCCAGATCCGCTATTCCCTGTTCCCTTCCCCCAAATAGTAAACTAGAAACCAAACCATCCAAATCCACCAATAAATTCTCAGTGACTAGAAGCCGCGAACCATTGCCCAGCCTGCTGCTGTATCACGCCCTGAAGTGGTCAGTGGTTAGCCCCTTAATCCATACCTATTTCCGGGGTCGCATTTATGGTGCTAAACACGTACCCACGTCGGGACCACTGGTGGTGGTGAGTAACCATGCTAGTGACTTTGACCCACCGATTTTAGCCAATTGTGTGGGACGTCCAGTAGCCTTTATGGCCAAAGAAGAATTGTTTCGTGTGCCAGTCCTGAAACAGTTTATTGAATTGTATGGTACTTACCCGGTTAAACGAGGGACACCAGACCGGAATGCCCTGCGTTCTGCTCTCGATTGCCTCGACAATGGCTGGGCCGTTGGTGTGTATTTGGATGGCACCAGGACACGGGATGCTCGCATTCATAACCCCAAGCTTGGTGCGGCCTGGATTGCAGCCCAAGCCCAAGCACCACTGCTACCGGTTACCTTGTGGGGAAGTCAAGCAATTGTTAAAAAAGGTTCCTTGATGCCACGGTCTGTACCCTTAACCGTGCGCATTGGTAAGCTGATTGCTCCTCCTAGCTCCAGTAACCGAGAAGAATTGCAAGCTGTGACCCAACAGTGTGCTGCAGCGATTAATGCCCTCCATGATTTGGGACGTTGATTATGTGGGAATAGGGAGTCGGGAGTAGGGAATCGGGAATCGGGAATAGATGTAGGGTGGGCAGTGGCTCAGACAGATTCCGAACCTTGCCATCAAGTTGGTAGCCACTGCCCACCAATTTGATGTAGTTGCGTAGGGTGCGTGATAGGACGGGCTCCCTCTCATTTTCCGCCTCGTAGTCAGCCTTGGAACAGCCCGGCCCGTAACGCACCACCGGGTCAAACAGTAGAATTTGATGTAGGGTGGGCAGTGGCTTAGACAGATTCCGAACCATGCCATCGGGTTGGTAGCCACTGCCAACCAACTGCCGACCAACTACCTCGCCTCGCCAATCACAGTAAAAGCCGCCCAAGCTTTCGGGTCTGGATTACCATCTTCATCATTGAGCATCGATAACATCGCCTCTCGCATGGCTTTGGCTTTATCCATTTTGTGAGTATAAATATTAGTATAAAACTCCCTCATCAACTTGGCCGTATCATCATCAGGCACTTGCCATAAGGACACCACTAAACTGGGTACACCTGCGGCAATCAAAGAACGGGATAAACCAACTACCCCTTCCCCTTTAATCTCACCCCTACCAGTATCACAAGCACTCAGAACCACTAACTTTGCTTTCAATAAGGATTTTTCCGGTAGTCCGTAACCAATCAGAATTTCATCACTGGTCAGAAAGCCATCATGGTCTGGTTGGTCAGGAGCTAATGCGATCGCACCGGGATAATCAATACCATTGACATCATCCAGTAAACCATGGGTAGCGAAATGGATAAGCGTTGCATTGGCCATTTTCCGCACAATGGTTGGTTCTGTTGCTTCCAAACCAATTAGAGCTTTTGTATTCAGCAATTGAGCAATGGTTAATGCTTCTGTTTCTGCACCCAGTAGAGGGGTTAAGGGTTTTTGTTCTAGTCCTATTTTAATCGTAGGCATGGTGGGATTACCCACAATCAATGGTTTTCCCCGGCTGTGTTGGACTCGATGCCAATGTTGACGGGTAAACGACAGGGATTGGATCGAAGGAGCAGTGAGAATGGTATGGTTTTCGATTAGATACTTGTGGTTATTATCTTGGAGAGCAGCAAAGGGGACTAGAAATAGTGAGTGATGGGGAATAAAAATAATACGGTCTGATGGGTTTATTGGTAATACGTCAACAATGGGAGTAATCAGCAGTTGGTAGAGTTGGTGTAGTCGATTACTATCGTTAGTGGTTTGTAGTGAAGCAGCATTCTGATTACCTCGACCTCTGACACCAATCTGCATACGACTGACTTTGACTAGTTCGGCCAGAGAAGTATCTTGTGGTAATGTATTACTACGGAAAGTAATCTCACCAGTAGGAGCAATCACCCAAATATAAATCTGGTCATCAACAATGGAATATTCCACCAAAGTGGCTTGTTGTTGTTGAGCAATCTCTTGAATGTCTTTAAGAGTAGGAGCTTTAGTTTTTTGAGGAGTTTCAGATAACTGTGCCGCTAATAAATCAATCAGAGCGCGGTTGCGACCCCGTTCGGAAATCTCTAAGGCTTGTTTTGGTTTACCTTGAGCAACCAATACCTGTTGTAAAAGACGATAGCTGGCAGCTTGTGTTTCAAAAATAGAAACCTTCCAATCATCTTCGTTACCGAGGTCTTGGCGGATATATTCCCAAATTTCAATGGCATCAAACAGGTGAGTTTGGGCTGGTTTTAGTTGATTCTTTTTTAAGAATGTAGCACCGAGATTATTCAGGAAGACAGCTTCACCCTTGCGGTGTCCGATTTCCCTAGCAATAGCTAAAGATTGTTGGTAGTAATCAATCGCTTTTTTATAGTCTCCCAGATTATCGTATGCATTACCCAGATTATTCAGGGAGGAAGCTTTACCTTCGCGGTGTCCGATTTCCCTAGCAATAGCTATCGATTGTTGGTAGTAATCAATCGCTTTTTTGTAGTCTTCCAAACTATCGTATACATTACCCAGATTACTCAGGGACCGAGCTTCACCCAGGCGGTGTCCGATTTCCCTAGCAATAGCTATCGATTGTTGGTGGTAATCAATCGCTTTTTTATAGTCTCCCAGATCATAGTATGCATTACCCAGATTATTCAGGGAGTAAGCTTCACCCAGGCGGTCTGAGATTTCCCTAACAATAGCTAAAGATTGTTGGTGGTAATCAATCGCTTTTTTATAGTCTCCCAGATTATCGTATGCACTACCCAGATTATTCAGGGAGGAAGCTTCACCCAGGCGGTCTGAGATTTTCCTATCAATAGCTATCGATTGTTGGTAGTAATCAATCGCTTTTTTATAGTCTCCCAGATTCTGGTATGCATTACCCAGATTAGTCAGGGAGCCAGCTTCACCTTCGCGGTGTCCAATTTCCCTAGCAATAGCTAAAGATTTTTGGTAGTAATCAATCGCTTTTTTATAGTCTCCCAGATGATTGTATGCATTACCCAGATTATTCAGGGAGTTAGCTTCACCCAGGCGGTCTCCAATTTGTTTATAAATCACCAATGCTTGCTGCCAAGACTCTAATCCTTCTGGGAACTTACTGCGACGAAGGTGACTAAGTCCTTGCTTAAATAGTTTGTCCGCCTCTGCTTGATTAATGGCTACTTGAACTATGGCATCCCTAGGGGCTAAATTCCCCTCTTGCTCTGGGCTAACCGTGTTTTGTTCTTGAGCCACTGGTGGTAAAGTGAGGAATCTAGCCACAACAGGCAATTCCCTAGGAGTGAGGCAGACAGTGAGAAGTCCCAACCATAAGACGTGCTTAAGTTTCATATCGGATATTGAATTATTCCCTACTTCCCTATATCTGAGAGATTCCTGATCCTATGCAATGATTCAGGGAGCAGGGAGTCGGGAGTCGGGAATCGGGAGTCGGGAATCGGGAGTCGGGAGTCGGGAGTCGGGAATAGGGAACAGTTACTGTTTGAGCCGGTGGGTGGAATGGGCATCTTGGTGGAACGGGCATCTTGGTGGAATGGGCATCTTGGTGGAACGGGCATCTTGCCCGTTACAATTCCCAGACGGGCTGTCCCAACCTGGACGTTGAGGCGGACAATGAGTGGCAGCCCCTCTCTAACATACCCTACGCAACTACTAGAAAAATAGCGATCGCATTATAGCTGGACAAGGGTTATCAAAATTAATAAGCATAAATACTGATTGGCTCAATCTCATATCCACTAGGTATTTCAAAATAAGATGCGTTTACCCTGGGTACGCTATGGTCAGCCATCTCACGCTATCCTCATCTTTTAGTGGCAGGGTCGTTCCCCAAGCATGGAAGGTAATTGGGGAACGACCCTGCCAATAGTGCTCGAACAATTGGCAAAAATCGTCTACCTCACAGAAAATGCCTGTGATGTCCTTTCGCGATACAATACTGGTCGTAGCTGGCACAGATCTCATTGCTTCAAACCTAGTCGAGCGCCTTTCTTTCAGTTTTGTCTAGTTCGTCGAACTCACGTTAATTTATGAGATCAGGTATGAATAATATGTATGAACTAACTGATGATCAAGTTAATACTTTCTACCATAAAGGTTGGATTGGACCCCTTGATATATTCTCATACCAAGAAGTGGAATCTGTGAGAAAAGAAATAGAAGCAATTAGCCAAATTGAATTGCTGGACGAGCAGAAAATCTTAACTTTTTCACATAGTGATTTTGGTGTAAAAACAGCACATAACCATCATTTATACTGTAAGCTTTTGTCTGACATTTTTGAAGACAAAAGAGTGGTGTCTCGCTTAAACCAACTCGGGGAAGCAAACTTATTATTATGGAGGACAAGTATTTTTCATAGAATGCCTGGACAAGAGGGAATTGATTGGCATCAGGCAATTCAATACTATGAAGATTATCCAAATATAAATGAAAATGACCTTTTTTTACTTTTTCCCAAAGGGGAAAAGGTGCTTAACATTACTGTGTGGATAGCCTTGGAAGATCTTACTTCTGAAATGGGCACATTGTTCTTTGCTAATGGTTCCCATCGTCAGCAATTTCAAAGCATTGAAGTTTCTTTGGGAGAAGGATTGTTGAAAGAAGAAAAGTGTGACATAAACTTGGAAGCAGAGCCAGAATCAAAACGATACTCTAAAGTCTGTCAATTTAATGAAAACGAGTGGGAGATAGAATCTATTCCAATGGTAAAAGCAGGTCAGGCAATTATATTTACTGAGCAAGTAATGCACAGTGCCCCTTCCAATTGTTCCAATAAAGAAAGATGGGTAATTGTTGGACGCTATATCAGACCTAGCGTAATAGTTCATCCACAACTACAAAACAATAATTACATTGATAGCTATGGTTGCGATCTAAGAAAACACTTTTGCATTTTAGTATCCGGTAGCGACAATTATAAAATCAATAAAGTTGTTACCAGGAATTGACAAGGAGAGTAGCTGGGGGGGCGATATGTAAGCTGAAATCCTTACTGGGTAATATAGCAGAAGTCATTTGTCAGAAGTCATTTGTCAGAAGTCAAACTCTTGCGCTTCTTGATGCAGTCGCTCATGGGGGAAACCCCCAAGACCGCTTAGGTGCGCTTTCCGTTGGCGAATTAAATTCGCCACGGGTCGCACCTCTGCATCGCTTACAAAGGGTGTGAGACTTTTGTCATGTCCTAACTGCCCTGGCGACTGCTATAATTTCAGCCCATAAGTTACTTAGGGATACAGCGCCGCCAAAGGGGGTTTCCACGGGGCTTTCAAGGTGCGGACGCAGGTGACCCACGCAGCCCCTCCCTACCCTCTCTACCTCGCTTCACCAATAACAGTAAAAGCCGCCCAAGCTTTCGGGTCTGGATTACCATCTCCATCATTAAGCATGGATAACATCGCCTCTCGCATGGCTTTCGCTTTATCGAATTTGTGGGTGTAAATATTCGTATAAAACTCCCTCATCAACTTGGCCGTATCATGATCAGGCACTTTCCATAAGGACACCACCAAACTGGGTACACCTGCCGCAATCAAAGAACGGGATAAACCAACTACCCCTTCCCCTTTAATCTCACCCCTACCAGTATCACCAGCACTCAGGACTACTAACCTTGCTTTCAATAACGGTTTTTCCGGTAGTCCGTAACCAATCAGAATTTCATCACTGGTGAGAAAGCCATCATGGTCTGGTTGGTCAGGAGCTAATGCGATCGCACCGGGATAACCAATACCATTGACATCATCGAGTAAACCATGGGTGGCTAAATGGATAACGGAAGCATTGGCCATTTTTTCCACAATGGTTGATTCTGTTGCTTCTGGTCCAATCAGAGCAGTGGTCTTCAGCAATTGAGCAATGGTTAATGCTTCTGTTTCTGCACCCGGTAGAGGGTCTAACGGTATTTGTTCCAGTCCTACATTAATTTTGGGCATGGTGGGATTACCCACAATCAATGGTTTTCCGTTGCTGTGTTGGACTCGATGCCAATGTTTACGGGTGAACGACAGGGATTGGATCGAAGGAGCAGTGAGAATGGTATGGTTTTCGATTAGATAATTTCCGTCATCATCTTGGAGAGCAGCAAAGGGGACCAGAAATAGTTCTTGATGGGGGATAAAAATAATACGGTCTGATTCGCTTTCAGGTAATAAGTCAACAATGGGAGTAATCAGGAGTTGGTAGAGTTGTTGTAGTGGATTACTATTGTTAGGGTTTGGTGGTGAATCAGCATTCTGATTACCTCGACCTCTGACACCAATCTGCTCACGACTGACTTTGACTAGTTCCGCCAGAGTGGTATCTTGGGGTAACCTATTACTACGGAAAGTAATCTCACCAGTGGAAGCAATCACCCAACTATAAATCTGGTCATCAACAATCGAATATTGTACCAAGGTGGCTTGTTGTTGTTTAGCAATCTCTTGAATGTCTTTAAGAGTAGGAACTTTAGTTTTTTGAGGAGTTTCAGATAACTGTGCCGCTAATAAATCAATCAGAGCGCGGTTGCGACCATGTTCGGAAATTTCTAAAGCTTGGTTTAGTTTACCTTGAGCAACCAATACCTCTTGTAAAAGACGATAGCTGCGAGCTTGTTCTTCAAAAATAGAAACCTTCCAATCATCTTTGTTACTGAGTATTTTGCGGATATATTCCCAAACTTTAATGGCATAAAACAGATTACTTTGGGCTTGTTCTAGTTGATTGTTTTCTAAAAAGATAGTACTGAGATTATTTAGCGATTTAGCTTCAACCAGGAGGTGTCCGATTACCCTAGCAATAGCTATGGATTGTTGGTGGTAATCAATCGGTTTTTTGTAGTCTTCCAGATCATAGTATGCAAGACCCAGATTACCCACGAAGCGATCTCTACCCTTGCGGTCTCTAATTTCCCTAGCAATAGCTAAAGATTGTTGGTGGTAATCAATGGCTTTTTCGTAATCTCCCAGCTCATAGTATGCATTACCCAGATTAGTCACGGAAGCAGCTTCACCCATGAGGTCTCTAATTGTCCTAGCAATAGCTATGGATTGTTGGTGGTAATCAATCGCTTTTTCGTAATCTCCCAGATGATAGTATGCATTACCCAGACTAGCTAGGGAGTTAGCTTTACCTCTCGGGTATTGGTTTTCCCTAGCAATAGCTAAATATTGTTGGTAGTAATCAATGGCTTTTTTGTAGTCTTTCAGATGATAGTATGCATTACCCAGATTACCCAGGGAGTTAGCTTCACCAATGAGGTCTCTAATTGTCCTAGCAATAGCTATAGATTGTTGGTGGTAATCAATGGCTTTTTTGTAGTCTCCCAACTCATAGTATGCATTACCCAGATTATTCAGGGAACCAGCTTCACCCTCGCGGTTTCCGATTTCCCTAGCAATAGCTATCGATTGTTCCTGGTAATCAATGACTTGTTTGTACTCTCCTAGATAATAGTATGCACCACCCAGATTATTCAGGGAGTTAGCTTCAACCTCGCGGTTTCCGATTTTCCTAGCAATAGCTAAAGATTGTTGGTGGTAATCAATCGCTTTTTTGTACTCTTCCAGATTACCGTATGCAAGACCCAGACCTCTCAGGGATTTAGCTTCAGCCTCGCGGTTTCCGATTTCCCTAAAAATGTCTAAGGATTGTTGGTAGTAATCAATCGCTGTTTTGTAGTATCCTAGACCATTGTACGCACTACCCATATTACTCAGGTGGTTAGCTTCACCCAGGCGATCGGTGATTTCCTGAGCAATAACTAAGGAGTTTTGGTGGTAATCAATGGCTGTTTTGTACTCTCCCAGAGTACCGTATGCATTACCCAAACTAGTCAAGGAGTTAGCTTCACCCTCGGGGTATCGAATTTGTTTATAAATTACCAATACTTGCTGCCAAGACTGTAATGCTTCTGGGAACTTACTGCGACCAAAGTGACTAATTCCGTGGTTCAGGAGTTTATCCGGTTCTGCTTTCTTACTGTCTACTTCAACTATGGCATCACTAGGGGTTATAGTCCCTTCTTGCTCTGGGCTCACAGTGTTTTGTTCCTGAGCCAGTGCTGGTAAAGTGAGGAATCTAGCCACAACAGGCAATTCCCCAGGAGTGAGGCAGACACTGAGAAGTCCCAAGCATAAGACGTGCTTAAGTTTCATATCGGATATTGAATTATTCCCTACTTGGCCATATCTGAGAGATTCCTGAACCTATGCAATGATTCAGGGAATAGGGAGTAGGGTGTGGGGTGTGGGGTGTGGGGTGTGGGGTGTCAGGAGTCGGGAGTCGGGAGTCGGGAGTCGGGAACAGTTACTGTTTGAGCCGGTGGGTGGAATGGGCATCTGGCTGTGGAATCGGCATCAGGCTGTGGCATGGGCATCAGGCTGTGGCATGGGCATCAGGCTGTGGCATGGGCATCAGGCTGTGGCATGGGCATCA